>JBFLJZ010000186.1:0-3009 GCA_040882925.1 Desulfuromonadales bacterium | reverse complement strand
CTGCAAACGTTCGATCCATCTCTGTATATCATGCAGCATCTCGGCACCGAGGGTGAGAAACACCCCGGGGACCTCGCTCAGGCACTCCGCTGCGCGCCTGAGAAAAGCGGGCGCACCGGCCACCCGCCCCGGCCAGGCGCGCGGTTCGGGTGACGCCAGCGCCTCGGCAAAGCCTGCCGCCAGGACGGTCAGGTGGAATGACGGCTGTGATCGATGCGGGCCGACCTCGATCAGCTGCTCGCGCAGGGTCCGCAACAGCTGCCGCAGAAGGTCGACGTCAACCTGATCATCACCCGAGAGGTCATCGGCAATGAGCCTCGTCAGGTCCCTTTCAGCTCCACGCAAAAGATCTGCAGCGTCGGCAACCTTTTGTACGGAGAAGTCGTCCCAGGCCCGCCAGTCCTTGTCTTTTTGCGCGACCTGGGGAAAGAAGTAAAACTCGTCGCTGAACGCACAGACAGGGAAGGCCTTGGCGATCGTCGCGTAAGCCTTTTCGGCGATCATTTCCGGTGAGGGCTTCCGCTCGCCATAGTTGTTGCTATACTGATCCATGCGGTTTTGTCTCTGCTGCGGGTTGCCTTGGTTGCGACTCGTATTAATCTGCAAACCGCGACATTATACTATAGAATCGCTTTTCACAGGAGACTAACCAATGATCAGGCGTTGCGGCTGGTGCGGCAGCGACCCTCTTTACGTTGCTTATCACGATAAAGAATGGGGCGTGCCGGAATATGACGATCGAAAACTCTTTGAGATGCTGGTCCTCGAAGGCGCCCAGGCCGGTTTGAGCTGGTTGACCATCCTGAAAAAACGCGACAATTACCGGCGGACCTTTCACCGTTTCGACCCGCAAATCATCGCCCGGTATGGCGCCAGGGATATTGACAGGTTACTGCACGACCCCGGCATTGTCCGCAACCGTCTCAAGATTGAGGCCGCGATCAACAACGCCCGGAAATACCTGCAGATCCTTGAAGAGCTCGATTCCTTGTCGAATTACCTCTGGGCCTTTGTCGATCACACGCCGATTGTCAATCAACGGGCAACCCCTGCCGAGATCCCCGGACAAACCGCCATATCCGAGAAAATGAGCAAAGACCTGAAGCAGCGTGGTTTCAATTTCGTCGGGCCGACCATCTGCTACGCTTTCATGCAGGCCGTCGGCATGGTCAATGATCATACCATCGACTGCTTTCGACACCGGCAGTTGCAATAGCCAACAACTTGATTCGGCCGATCATCGAGACAAACGCAAGGCCGCGCTCAAGCGATACGTTGAACACTGCCTGAGTCGCAGCATCGAAAGGTACGCACCGAACCTCACCTGAGTGTGGACCAGATTGACCTTTGCAAACTGTCGGGATTATGAATGACCCCGCCGCAAGCAGCGTGGTATCACTCGGGCAATTTACTTTATCAACGCCGCAAGCGGCGGGAAATATGACCCCAAGAGATTCAACTGGCTATATTATTCTGAAGTCTAATCGATCGAATCAACTGGGAGAGGTATGCGTCGATATGTTTGCCTGTCAATCCTGCTCGGAAGCTTTGCCTTGCTGACGGTCTATTACTCATTTCTGATGGCGTTCTGTGTCATGAATTGCGCGAGCATACTGGTGGTGATCGAGACCGCTTTTTCGGCAGGATACAGGAAAAGGTTAAAGGCCGCGGTTCTGGCTGATCAACCGGTTTATCCGGCAGGCAAAGAGCTGATGGGGTCAAACAGGCTTCACGCCGCTTGAACATCCGGGTCACCTGCCTAATGCAATCGAAAGCCCCCGATCCTCGGAACCGGGGGCTTTTCTCTGTTGCCGAGAAGATAACCAGGGCCCTTTTGTTGTCAGCCGGACGTCTTCGCTAGCCCATCAGGTTCCTCAGCACGTAATTCAGGATCCCTCCGCTGAGAAAATACTGCACCTCGTTGGCGGTATCAATGCGGCAGGTCACGACCAGCTCCTGGCTGCTGCCATCGGCGCGGTTAATGCGTATGACGATATCCTGGCCCGGCTCGATCACCTCGTCCTGACCAACCAGGTCGAAGGTTTCGCTGCCATCGATACCGAGCGATTTGCGATCATCGCCGGCCTTGAACTGCAGCGGCAAAATGCCCATGCCGACCAGGTTCGACCGGTGTATCCGTTCGAAGCTCTCGGCGACCACGGCTTTCACCCCGAGCAGCAGGGTGCCCTTTGCCGCCCAGTCGCGGCTCGAACCGGTGCCGTACTCCTTGCCCGCCATGATCACCAGGGGGATGCCCTGCTCCGCATAACCGGCAGCGGCATCGAAAATGCTGGTTTGCCCGCCATCCGGCAGCTGCCTGGTGAAGCCACCCTCGACTCCGGGGACCAACTCATTTTTCAGGCGGATGTTGGCAAACGTCCCGCGCATCATGATCTCGTGATTGCCGCGCCGGGAGCCGTAGGAGTTGAAATCCGCCGGGCTCACGCCTCGCTCCCGCAAGTAGACCCCTGCCGGGCTACTGGCCAGGATCGAGCCGGCCGGGGAGATATGGTCAGTGGTAATGGAATCGCCGAGCAGGGCGAGCAGCCGGGCTCCGGAAAAACCTGTCAGACGGTTCTCCACCGCTTCACGCACCTCGAAAAAAGACGGTTCCTTGACATAAGTCGAAGAGTCATCCCAGTCATAGGTCTGACCTTCGGGGACCGGCAGACTGCGCCAGCTCTCCTCGCCGGCAAAAACGTCGGCATATTTTTCACGGAACATGTCAGCCGACACCAGCTTAACCATGTCTGCCACCTCTTCATCGCTCGGCCAGATGTCCTTCAGATAGACGTCATTACCCTGTGAATCCCGGCCAAGCGGCTCTGCGGTCAGGTCGATACAGGTATTGCCGGCCAGGGCATAGGCGACAACCAGCGGCGGTGAAGCGAGCCAGTTGGCCTTGGTGTGGGAGTGCACCCGGCCTTCGAAGTTACGGTTTCCCGACAGCACAGAACAAACCATCATGTCCTGGTCTTCAATCGCATCGGCGATCGGTCCGGTCAGAGG
>JBFLJZ010000185.1:0-8073 GCA_040882925.1 Desulfuromonadales bacterium | reverse complement strand
CGCCTGGATTTTCTCGTGGTATGCTCTGGCCGGTGCCCTCAGCTCGCCGAGTTCTTCGTCAGTGAGGCCATATTCAGGGCCGATGGCATCGGCCATCATGTTCGTGTAGTCAAGCGTGATTGTCATATCCTGCTCCAAGGCAATGCGGTTGGTAAAATAGAATCAAGACGGTCTTTTGTCGAGCTTCTGCAGTCGATTCACTTCCGATCTCTTCAATTCGCGCGCCTGACCGGGCGCCAGGTCGCCGAGCGTTAAAAAGGCGTAACCAATCCGGACCAGGCGGTTCACCTGGTAACCCAGGGCTTCGCACATCCGCCTGACCTGCCGGTTGCGGCCCTCGTGAATGCACAACTCGAACCAGGTGTGACCGCCGCTCACCCGCACTTTCTCGACCCTGGCGGGAGAGGTCATGCCGTCATCCAGCCGGACTCCTTCGGCAAGCATGTTTTTCGCCTCATCGGTGAGATGGCCGCGGATCTTGACCAGGTAGCGTTTATCGACCTGCTGACTCGGATGTGCCAGGCGGTTAGCAAGGTCGCCGTCATTGGTCATCAACAGGAGTCCGGAGGTGTTGATATCCAGGCGCCCGACCGGGAATAGCCGGACCGGCTGATCACGCACCAGGTCGGTGACAACGCGGCGCCCGTCAGGATCGCTCAGCGTTGTCACCACGCCAAGGGGTTTGTGCAGAAGCAGATAGGTCAGTTCTTCAGCGGCCCGCACGGGCTTGCCGTCAATCAGCACCTCGCAATTCTGCGCATCGGCCTGATCGCCCAGCTTGGCAACCCGGCCGTTGACGCGAACCCTGCCCTCGGCAATCAGGTCTTCAGCGCGACGCCGTGAGCAGTAGCCGGCGGCGGCAATTATTTTCTGCAGGCGTTGCTGCATAGGCACATCTAGAACGTCCCTGCCGGTCACGGGGCCAGCGCAACCGGCGCGACAAATTAGCGGCTCATGGCATCGAACAGCAGTCGATGCAGAACTTCTGACAGTTCGGTATTGTCCTCGCCTTTCACATACATGGCGGTCAGGTCCGAGAAGACCCCGCAATAGTGATTGACCAGGCGCGGCTTGTCGGTCGCAAGGTTGAAGATCAGGTTTTCCTGACCTTCCTGGTGCAGCGTTGCAAGTTCTTTGGCATGGTCGAGTTCCACCAGCCCGCCTTCATAGCGAAGATGTGTTGTCTTGTAATTCTTGCCCAGCGTCCAGTTGGTATCGACCATGCCGTAACAGATGCGCCCCTGCTCGACAAACTTGTATATCCCGAGCCCCTGGACCTGGTCGCAGTCGAGGGACTGGATAATGGTCATGCGGCCATTCAGCAGTTTCATCGAGTTTGGGTCGATGAGACGTGACAGGGCGCTGAGGCCACTGGCCCCGCTGTCTGTCCAGGCGCCGGCTTTACCGACCGCACCAAGGGTCAGTTTACCGTCAAGGTAATAGGGATCGGCGAAACAGGTATTCAGGCCGAGCAACACGCCGAGGTCGAAATTTTGCGCATCGCGTTGTTCGCGCCACCAGTCGACTTCGCGCCCGTAGGCCGGATGAAAAGCCGTGTAAAGCGGCAATTTGCGCGTTCTGGCCGCAGTTATCAAGGCATCCATCTCGGACTGGCTGGTGCAGAGCGGTTTTTCCACAATCGCAATGCGGTCGGACTCGATAACCCGCATCGCCACTTCAAAGTGTGAATTGGTCGGCGTCGAAACCAGAAAAGCATCGGCTCTTGATTTCTGCAGCATTTTCTCCAGGTTGTCGTGGAAATTCACACTGCCGGGAAGTTCTTCCGCCTTGTTGGCGTCAAGATCGTGGGCGTCGATGAGTTTGATCCCCGGAGTATGGGTTATGGCCTGCATCTGGTAGTTGGCGATCTTACCGATTCCGATCAATGCTATCTGCATGTTTTCTCGCTCCATCCATAGATACGTTCAGTTTTCAATGATAAATCAGGCCACAAGTGAAGCATATTTCGCACAGTTTTTCACGTAAAATCAAGATCGGTGGCGTTGCTGCCAGGTTAACCCAGCAGCTCGTCAATGGCGTCAAAGTTGAACCGTTTGTCCGCCAACTCCTTGATCAGGTCAATCTTCTGCGTGTCCTTGGCATTGAGCTTTGAAACGTCCTCATTAATGATATTGAAGACTTCTGCAGTCGTGCGGCTGGTACGCATGTAGGGTATGCCGCTGCGGTCGAGGATCTTCTGCGTAATAGAACTGACCTGGGCGACGCCCGGGATCAACAACCCGGCAAGCAGGTGATGGTATTCGGGAATATTATAAATGTTGGCAAGCGTCACCAGCAGTTCATCCCGGCTGCTGGTGACGATGAGCAGGGAAGATTCCTGCAGCATCTCTGTGACACGCTGGGTTGATGCCGCGCCAATCTGGACATGATGGACAATCTGCCCGGCTGATTCGGGGCTGCCTTGCAGTTCTATATCAAGCACCTGGCTGATACGACGCAGGGTCGGGTTGGCAAGAATCGGCTGGTAATTGAACCCACCGATGACCTTGAAGGACTCCCGGGCAAAAGCCAGCGCAAGATACTGCAGGACTTTTTCACGCTTGTCGGGAATAATCTTGTTGGCCAGTACCGCCCGGACCTCGGCAGCTTCCTGCCGGAACAGGGCCATATTCATGTAGGCAGCGTCGACCACATTACCGATCCCGCCGCCGGTCACCAAAAGGACCGATGCCTTAACCAATCGGGCAATCCTGGCATTGGACAAGCCGATCACCGACCCGACCCCGGTATGCCCTGCACCCTCGATAATGAGAAAGTCGTTTTTCCGCTCAAGCTCGTCGATGGCAGCCCGTATTTTGCGTTCAAGATCCTCGCCGGAGAGTTTGCCATCAAGGATTTTCTGCGTATCCCCGGGCAGCAGCACGACCGGTGACATCAGCGCCAAATCATCTTCAAGGCCGAAGACTTCTGCCATCAGTGCAGCATCCTTGTCGGCAACCATGCCGTTGCTCGCCACAGTCGGCTTGGGGCCTAAAGGTTTGATGAAACCGACCCGCTGGTATTTCTTGCGGGCCATGTACATCAATGACACGCTGGTCGTGGTTTTACCGCTGTTCTGGCCGGTTGCTGCGACGAAGACCTTGCGGGCCATAAAATACTCCATAAAAAAGACGTGGCGTGTAGCGCGTAGCGAGGAACGGCTCATGGTTTATTCTCGCCACGCGCCACTCGCTACCCTTCATTAATCCCTGTTTTTCACCAGTTTGGAAATTGCCTTGAACTGATCGTGGGTTGATTCCTTCAACAGCTGGAACAGCACCGTCTCGGCGGTCGACACAACCGCACCGGCGGCGGCGGCGTTGGCCACCCCGGCTAGGAAATCAGTCTTGTTGCGCGAGCAGATGGCATCGCGCACCAGATGCACATGGTAGCCGTCTTCGAGCAGGCCGAGAACCGTCTGGTAGACGCAGACGTGGGCTTCCATGCCGGTCAGCAATACCTGGCTGCGGCCGGTCTCTTTGATTGCTGCGATAAAAGCCGGTTCCCCGCAGCAGCCGAAACTGATTTTTTCGACGACCTTTTCGCTGCACGATTCGGCCAGTTCCGGGACGGTATGGCCGATCCCCTGCGGATACTGTTCCGTCGTGACGACCGGGACGCCAAACAGCTTTGCCGCTTCGACCAACATGCCAACTGTGTTACGCAGCCGGGCATAAATCTTTTGCGGCATCACCGGCACCAGACGTTCCTGGATATCGATCACCACCAGAACCGCCTTGTCTGTATCCAGTTTGAATTTTTCCATATCAGTCGTCATATCATCTCCTCACTTTTCACTTTTTACTTTTTACTTTTCACTGTCACCAAATCAAGGATACACCCGCATGACCTGTTCGGCAACGCAGGCCGGCTTTTGCCTGCCCTGTATTTCAACCGTCATCCGGTAGACAACCTGTACCCCCTGGCTGACCTCGTCGACCGCGTGCACGGCGGTCCTGGCCCGGATCCGGTCTCCGCACAGGACCGGTTCCGGGTAGCGCACCCTGTTCAGTCCATAATTAATCCGCAGGCGCATGCCAGGATAATTTGTGGCAAAAAAATCCGGATGGTTGCTTTGCGTCAGGTACGGCAGGAGCGACAGGGTCAAAAAGCCATGGGCAATGGTCGTGCCATAGGGTGACTCACTGGCGGCACGTTCCGGGTCGACATGAATCCATTGCTGATCGCCGGTCACCGCGGCAAAATCATCGATGCGCTGCTGGTCAATTTCCAGCCATGGGCCAAGATGAATCTCCTGGCCGACTAGCTCCCGGTATTTCTCAATCAATTGCGCTGCTGTTGTCATAGGTTGTCCATCCTCTATCGGCAGTTGTTACAGCACATTACATAACCTTATTCAATAAAACCAGCAAGCCAAATCTGTTGCAAGCGATAGGGGTATAAATAATTCCGGCAGCAGATAAACCTTGAGCAATTTCAATTATTTCACGATAATAGGAAAAATTTACCTGCTGCGCAAAGCTTGCCATTGCGCTAAAGTCGGGTCGTGATCCGCTCCAGGCCGCCACGGTAAGCTTTCCGGCAACGCGATCGCTTCTTAACTGCATGAGGTCCAGCATGTCACAAACTGAGAAAAAAAATCCCGCTAGCCCGCCCAATCCGATGCGTCGTGCCACCGACAGGATCCCGCCCAACAAGTATATGCTGACAATCAAGGATGTCGCCAAGCTCCTGCATCATCGCAGCAGGATCAGCGACGAGCAGTACCAGGTGATTCTCGAGCGTGGCGACGCCCAGGCGGCACGTTTAAACAGTCACCTCAAGCCGGGCAAGATCAAGAAAGATGTCTACCTTGCGGAACTCGCCTCTCCGGCCCAGATCATCACCTCGTTCAACCTGGAAATCCCGGCGACACAGAAGAAGCTGACCGAAGACGCGGTCACCGAGTTGATCGCCCAGGCCGCCGGGATGGAGTACATCAAGATCGATCCGCTGAAGCTGGAACTCGATGTCGTCACCGACCAGATCCCGCGTGCCTTCGCCCTGAAAAACCTGGTCGTACCGATCGACGCAAAAGAAGGCGTCGTCACCATCGCAGTCGCCGACCCCTACAATGTCCGGCCGATCGAAGACCTGCAGCATGCACTGGGCATCCGGATCAAGCGCATCCTCGCCTCGCGCAGCGATGTGCTGAAAATACTCGAGGAGTTTTTCGGCTTTCAGGCCTCGGTCAAAGCCGCGCAATCGGAAATGGGCCTGCGCTCGGAACTGACGAACCTTGAGCAGTTGTTCAAGATGCGCGGCCGCGATGAAATCGAGAGCAGCGACCAGCACATCATCTCCGCCGTTGAATTCCTCCTCAAGTACGCCTTTGATCAACGCGCCAGCGACATCCATATCGAACCGAAGCGCGAAAAATCGATGATCCGTTTCCGCGTCGACGGGGTGCTGCACAACATCCACACCGTGCCGGTCAATCTGCACCCGGCCATGGTGTCGCGATTGAAGTTGCTGTCACGTCTTGATGTCGCGGAAAAACGCCGTCCCCAGGACGGCCGCATCAAGACCGAACACATGGGCAAGGATATCGAACTGCGCGTCTCCACCCTGCCGGTCGCCTTCGGTGAAAAAGTCGTTATCCGTATCTTCGACCCCGAAATCCTCATGCAGAAGCTCGACCGGATCGGCTTCAACGAACGCGAGTACAAACTTTATAGTTCGTTCATCAGAATGCCGCACGGCATCATCCTGGTCACCGGCCCCACCGGCAGCGGCAAGACCACGACCCTGTATTCTTCACTGAAAACCATCTCGACCCCGGAGATCAACATTATCACCGTCGAGGACCCGATCGAGATGGTCATGGAAGATTTCAACCAGGTCGGCGTCCAGGCCGCAATCGACGTGACCTTTGCCACGGTCCTGCGCAACATCCTGCGCCAGGACCCGGACGTCTTGATGATCGGCGAAATCCGCGACCGTGAGACCGCCAGCAACGCCGTACAGGCCGCCCTGACCGGCCACCTGGTCCTCTCGACCCTGCACACCAATGACGCCCCCTCTTCGATCGCCCGGCTGCTTGATATCGGCATCCCGGCCTTTTTGATCAGCTCGACGGTCAGCGGCATCATCGCCCAACGCCTGCTGCGGACGATTTGCCAAGAGTGCAAGTTCGAAAGACTCCTCACCGAAGAGGAGATGACCTACCTGGAAATGGAGCAAAAGCCATACAAGGTCTGGGAAGGCAAAGGCTGTGATGAATGTCGCGGTACCGGCTACAAGGGACGGACCGGGATCTTCGAGGTCCTCGAGTTTACCGAGCGCCTCAAGGCAAACATAACCGAACAGACCGATATGACAAAAATTTATGAGATCGCCAGGGCAGACGGTATGGTCAGCCTGCGCGAACTGGCGATCCAGAAGCTGCTGGAGGGGAAAACGACGTTCCAGGAGATCGTCTCTGTGACCGGTTAATCTGCACTGCAAACCCTGTTTAACGGCTGGGTGCGACAGAACACCTGCGCCTGGTTGACTTCCGGCTGATCCATGGTTCTGTTAATGAACAGCATCATACCAAGGAGGAAGTCATGTGCCGCTGCAAACTGGTTTTCACCCTCTTTATCGTCACCCTCAGCTTTCTACTCACTCACACATTCGAAGCGAAACGGGCCGAAGCCCAGATGGACTGGCTGAAGACCGGCAAGGACCTGCTCGGAACAGTCGGTTCAACGCCGGCGGACAGCGCCTCGGACCTGACCAACAGCGAGATCGCCAGCGGTCTGAAAGACGCCCTGCGGGTCGGCACCGAAACCGTGGTCAACCAGCTTGGGCAGCGCGACGGCTTCAACGCCGATCCGGCGATTCACATCCCGCTGCCGGACAGTCTCAACCAGGTCAAATCGGCCCTTGCGGCGATCGGCATGTCCTCGATGATGGCCGATCTCGAACTGAAACTCAACCGTGCCGCCGAAGTAGCCACGCCGCCGACCAAGAAGCTGTTCTGGGAGGCGATTTCGGCGATGACGCTCGATGATGTCCAGGGCATTTACAACGGCCCTGACGACTCGGCGACCCGCTATTTTCAAGGCAAAATGTCCGACCCCCTCGCGGCAGAGATGCAGCCGATCGTCGAGGACGCCCTCAACCAGGTCGGGGCGGTCCAGTCCTACGACGCGGTCATGGGCCAGTATGCCAGCCTGCCCTTCGTCCCGGACGTCAAGACGGATCTGAACACGTATGTCGTCGACAAGGGGATGGAGGGGATTTTTCATTATGTCGCCAAAGAAGAAGCGGCGATCAGGAACGACCCGCTGAAACGGACCACGGGTATCCTGCAGAAGGTGTTCGGTGCCAGATAAAAATGTAATGGCCGCTTCTTCTGCGCGTCATCTGTATGAAGCGGCCATTTTAAAACTTTCGATTACTCCTCTAGCCCCAGAGGATCCTGCCACCGACGGCAATCAGCAACCCTCCAAGGACACCCTGGATCACAGGGCGCCAGCTCAAAAACAACGGCTGGAAAGTCCTGCTCGACACCAGGTAGGCCACCGCGACGTACCAGACCAGCGAAATCAGAAACATCGAGATATTCAGGAAGAGCTTGCCCCAGAGTGGCAAGGTCGGCCCCATCACCAAGGTGAAAAGGCTCAGGTAAAAGGCCCAAGCTTTCGGATTGGTCAGGTTGGTCAGCATGCCGGTCCGGTAGGGGACCATGGCTGACACCCAGATCTTCCTCTCCGCAGCTTCAGGAACGATCTCGCGGCAACAGGTTCGCAGCATATCCAGCCCAATCCAGGTCAGGTAGCCACCGCCGACGAAGCGCATGAGTAGGGCAAAGTGCGGCAGCGAATGAACCAGTGGCAACAAGCCGACCAGACCGGCGAAGGCGAAGATCCCGCTGCCGGTCGCCACACCGGTCGCCGTCAGCACGCCTTCACGGCGCGACCCGTTCAGTGCAGTGTTGGTCACCAGGATGAAATTTGGACCGGGTGAAATGATGGCAAAGGTGAAGACACCCAGAAAAGTGAATATGGCGGGCCAGATCGATTCCATGGCGACAGTTTAGCGATAGTTTTGGAGGACACAAGGGAAATTGCACGACCGTTTTGTTTG
>JBFLJZ010000184.1:0-3964 GCA_040882925.1 Desulfuromonadales bacterium | reverse complement strand
GGAGAGAGAGCGAGGTTCATCTTTTTCACTACGTCGCTCGGTTTGGCCTTGAGGATTGATTCACCCATAAACTTGATATCGCCGCCAACCACGCGCGGGGCTTCGGGCGGTGGCAGCCGGGTGATGGAGTAGAGGCTGGTGGTCTTGCCTGCGCCGTTGGCGCCGATCAGGGTGACGATTTCGCCTTCGTCAACATGAAAGCTGATGCCGTGCAGCGCCTGAATATTGCCATACTTGACTTCGAGATTTTCGACTTGCAGAAGCATCAGATATTATCGTCTCCCAGGTAGGCGGTGATGACCGCCTGATTGTTGCGGATCTGGTCCGGGTTGCCTTCGGCGATGGTTTCACCGAAATCGATCACTTTGATCTGCGTGGCGAGCTCCATCATGACATCCATGTGGTGCTCGATCATCCAGATGGTCACATCAAAGTTATCGTGAATCCAGCGTATCAGACGAATCAGCTCTTTGGCGTCGGCCGAATTGAGCCCGGCGGCCGGTTCGTCGAGCAGCAGCAGCTTCGGGTGAGTCGACAGGGCCCGGGCGATCTCCAGTTTGCGCTGGGTACCGTAGGGGAGGTTCTTCGGCAACTCATCGGCATAACGTTTCAGGTCGAAGACGTCGAGCAGTTCGGCGGCCTCCTTTGCAATCTCTTCCTCACGTGCTTTGTAGCGCTTGGTGCGTACCACGGAGTGGAAGAATCCGTATCCCAACCAGTAATGTTGGGCGACCCGGATGTTGTCGAGCACGTTCATGTCGTTCCAGAGTCGAATGTTCTGAAAGGTGCGGGCGACGCCGAGCGCGGTGACCTTGTGCGGCCGCAGCCCGGCAGTCGGCACTCCGCAGGCGAGGATCTCTCCCTCGGTTGGCTGGTAAAACCCACTGACCAGGTTGAACACGGTGGTCTTGCCGGCCCCATTGGGACCGATCAGCCCGATCAGTTCGCCCGGCATCAGGCGGACATTGAAATCGTTGACCGCTGTCAATCCACCGAAGCGCTGCGTCAGGTTGCGGATTTCCAGGACAGGTGTCGTGTCGGTCTTTGTCTGTGTCTGTGTCATCACTTAAACCTGTAGAATTTTTTCAGCCAGGGGAAGACATCGCTCAACTCGCGGTTGCCCATGATCCCTTCCGGTCGGAATTGCATGACGATGACCAGCAGCAGCGGGATCATCACCCACTTGATGACGCCCGCAGATGGTTCCCAGTCGGGAAACATCATGGTGACAGGTGAGAGCAGGCCGTCGATGATCGCCTGGGAGCGGAGCACTTCCAGCAGACCGGTGAAGATGATGGCGGAAATGACGGCACCAGACAGAGAGCCCATGCCGCCGAGATACACCATAACCAAGGCCTCGGTCGATTTAAGAATGTTGAAGGACTGCGGATTTACGTAGCCGATAATATGTGCGTAAAGTCCGCCAGCACATCCTGCCAGTCCGGCGGCGACCATAAAGTTGATAATCTTGATCTTGTTGGTGTTGACGCTCATGATCTCCGCGGCCACCTCGTCCTGGCAGATGGCATTGACGCCCTTGCCGTAGGTGGAAGAGATGAAGCGCCGGATCACCCAGACAGTGAAGATGGTGAAGTTGATGACCCAGAAAAGCATCCAGGGGCCATCGAAAATGTCGATCATGGCCCAGACCGTATCTTTCATGCCCTGAAAACCGCGCGAGCCGCCGATGAAGTCCATGTTCTCAATAGCCGAGATGATCATGTAGTTGACGGCAATGGAAATGATCGCCAGGTAGTCGTCGCGGGTTTTGAAGGACGGCACCGATACCAGCAGAGAGGAGACCGCTGCTACTGCCCCGCCAATCAGCACGATGATCGGGAAAACGATCAGCACCGATGCTGCCGGCAATAACGGGTCGCCGAACTTGCTGCCGAAACAGAATACCGACAGGATCGAAGAGATATAAGCACCGATGCACATGAAGGCCGCGTGGCCACAGGTGAATTCGCCCATATTGCCGTTGACCAGATTCAGGCTGGTCGACATCATGATGTTGATGCCGATAGTCATGGCAACAATCTGGATATAGCTGTCGATAATGCGGAAGTGAGCCGCGAACAATAGGCCGATTGCAAAGACGACCAGCAGCATGTTGAGAGAGTATTTTTTCATAGAGTATTTCTCCCAACCTATATCTTGGTCGACTGCGGCATGCCGAACAGCCCGGTCGGCTTCATCCACAGAATCAACAGCAAAATGGTGAAAGCGAACAGATCTCGGTAGGTCGAGGGGAAGACTGAAACCACGCCTACCTCAATGAAACCAAGCAGGAAGCCGCCCACAAACGCCCCCTTGATATCACCGATGCCGCCAACCACCGCGGCGATAAACGCCTTCCAGCCGATCAGCATGCCCATGAACGGTTCGAGGACCGGGTAGCTCATGGCGAACAGCAGTCCGGCCAGTCCGGCAAAGCCAGAGCCGAGAATAAAGGTGACGACGATGATGTTGTCGACGGGAATGCCCATCAGCGGGATGGCAAATTTGTCATATGAAATGGCGCGCATCGCCATTCCGACCCGGGTGCGGGTGACCACCCATTGCAGGAACAGGAAGACCAGAATAGCGGCCACGATGACCATGACTTTAAGGTTGGTCAGGGTGATGCCGCCAATATTCCAGATCTGTTTTTCAACCAGTTCGGGAAACTTCAAACGGCTGGCGCCGAGCACGGCCAGATTCGAGTACTCCAGGATCAACCCGCACATCAGGGCGGTAATGACCACGTAGAGCCGGTGCGCACCTTTGCGTCGCAGGGGACGGTAAGCGACCCGCTCCAGGGTGACGCCGACCAGCGAGGTCAGGACCATGGTCAGGGGCACGATCACGATAAAGGCTACCACCGGCGAGAGCCCGACGAGTGGGCCGATAAGGAATCCGGCAAGGAAAAACGAAATGTAGGCCCCGACCATGAAGATATCGCCGTGGGCGAAGTTGATCAGGCGCAACACCCCGTAGACCAGGGTATACCCGAGGGCGATGAGAGCGTAGAAGCTCCCCCACTGCAGGGCGTTCAAGACATTCTGAATGATGAAATCCACTAGACACTACTTCCTTGAAATAATTATTATGGGTACTGCAAAGCTCGCTAGCTGTGCAGATGCTTTTATTAAGCGCTCTACTTTAATCTTTTTTTGTCAATGCTTCAATCGTTGATTTACAGGTCTTTGATTACCAACACGGGATTGGACAAAAAAGGACGGGGGTCCGTGGGCCCCCGTCCTTTTTTCCTACTTAATGTGTGTTGCCTGTTATGGGCAAACTGACTCTTCGAAAACAAAGGTGCCTTCGTCGGAGACTTTAACCACGACAGCGCACTTGATCGGGTCGCCCTGCTCATTAAACTTGGACGAGCCGGTGATGCCGTCAAACGACTTGATGGCGGCGAGACCGTCACGGATGGCTGCGCGCATTTTGCGCGGGTTGGAGTCGACCATGCCGGCGTTCTTGATCCCTTCTAGCATCAGACCAATGGAATCCCAGGTCAGGGCAGCGTAGTCAGCTGGCTCTTCACCGTACTTTTCCTTGTAGCGGTCGATAAAGACCTTGGTCGCGCCCGTGGCGCCGGCGGCAGCGTAATGGGTTGAGAAGTATTGGCCGTTGCACTGCTCGCCACAGAGTTTGACCAGGTCCGGGGTGCCCCAGGAGTCGGAACCCATGAAGGGACCTTTGTAACCCAAGTCACGCGCCTGCGGAATAATCAGGGCGACCTGGTTGTAGTTTTCCGGCACAAAGATGAAGTCCGGTTTGGCAGCGATGATGGTGGTCAGCTGGGCGGAGAAATCCTGGTCTTTGGTGCTATTCGACTCGTAGGCGACGACCGGTCCGAGCCCTTTGGCTTCCCATGCAGCTTTAAATACTTCTGCCAAACCGACAGAATAGTCGTTGGCGATGTCGAAGAGCACAGCTGCGGTCTTGGCACCGAATTTTTTGGCCGCAAAGT
>JBFLJZ010000029.1:0-4402 GCA_040882925.1 Desulfuromonadales bacterium | reverse complement strand
ATGTCGCGGATGGTGCCGACCGGATCATTGATGCGGAACATGAACTTGAACGGATCCGCCACCTGGAACTGCACGATCCATTCGACATCACTGACGTTGAGATCGCCGGTCAAGGTCAGGGACTCCTCTTCCAGACCTCGCTTGGTGAATGTCGACCGGACATCCGGCTTGATGGTCCGAAAACCGAACTCTTCCTTCAGAACACGGCCGGTCGGCACCAGGTACACCCGGTCTATGCCGAGTGGCAGTTTGAAATGCAAGCCGGGGTCAGCGAAGCTGGAGAACTTGCCGAAGCGCAAGACCACGCCGGTCTCTTCGGTGTCGACTTCGTACATGCTGGTGTAGGCGCCGATAACGATCAGGACAACGATGACCAGTATCGGCAGCAACCCCTTTTGCGGGTTGAACTTGTTCTTGATATAATCCCTGATCTCTATGACTTTCTTTTCCAGGTCGTCATTCGAGGGACCTCTGCCCCAATCCTGCATATTTTCCTCCCTTTGTTTCGGTACTATTGATTAACTCAACATCTATTGTAGCGTAAATAAACATTCGTTGCAGACGAGTAGTTATAACAGGTTTGCAACCGTAAACAAAGGGCAGTCCGGGGGCCTGCCTCAGATTGTTGATAAACCCTACAGATGATGCGGATTTTTCTGGCCAACAGGGGGAGTTTCTATGAAAATTAGGGCAACAGGTGGTTAATCTGTTGCCCTCTCTTCAGCGAAGCCTGGCTGAACTTTGTCAGCAGGCAAGGCCAACGCAGCCGGCCCTTGTTTTTTCACCTTATCCGCGCAGCCGCATGCCGCGCCAGTTCAGTCGTATGACAATGACCTGAGCGGTTGTATTGCGCAAAGGTCGGTGATCTCGTCCATGGCTATACTTTGTCCCCCTCTGTGCAAAAGCAGCACATCGCCCTTGAGCTCGTTGTCGTAGCCCGAATCGGACAAGGTCCCGCCAATGCATTCGAGCTGCACCGGGCAAGCTGTCAGGCGGGGAGCCGCAGCAGAAGTTCCTCCGATACAGGTCTGCTGCAAATCGGCACCAACATCCAGACAGAATTTCCCCTGCTTCATCAGGTGACGTATGGTTTTCAATCCTGACTCAGACGGGACGTTGAAAACAAAGTCGCCACCGGTCCATAGCCGCGACAGGCTGCTGTATCGTCCAAGCCATGCGGTTCTGATCCGGGGCTCATCACCACCGATCAGGGCAACCCACGAAGTCACCAGGGCAACGGGGATAGCCCCTGGCGCGTACCAGCTGATCAAACCGGCCGGGAACCAAGAGACCGGGGCCTTGATTTCATAATCTGTCTGGTTCATATTCATTCTTGTTATACAACAAACTGCGGAGAATACTATAAATCATTTTCTGACCGAGGAACAGACTGGCAGCAAGTTAATTCTTGACAAATAAAATAGACTTTAATAAGTATTTTACCAACAAAGATTCTAGGAGATTGCTGATGCGCTTATCCACCAAAAGCCGCTACGGTCTGCGGGCCCTCTTTGACATGGCCTATCATGCCGGCACCTTGCCTGCACAAATCAAGGATATCAGCCGCCGGCAGAATATCTCACCGCGTTACCTGGAACAGATATTCCAGGATCTCAAGCGCGGTGGGCTACTGAAAAGTCGCAGGGGACCGCAGGGAGGCTATTTCCTTTCCCGTAAACCGAATGAAATCACTGTCCAACAGATCATCATGGCGGCAGAGGGCGAAATGGCCCTGGTCGACTGTGTCAAATCCGGCAAGGGCTGCAAGAAAGAGTGCGAGTTCGATAATCAATGCGTCACGCAGAAGATCTGGCTGGAAGCGAGCAATCGTCTGAATGACTATCTCAGTTCGGTAACGCTGAAAGACCTTTGCGATGACGCAAAGGCGATGGGCATGGAAAAAGAGCTGGATCATCGCTTCATGTACTTCATCTAACCGCTAAAGCCCCTGAGAGGTTTCACTGATGGCTGATAAATTCTCCTCAGAGCTCGACCGTATCGGCAACACTCCGCTGGTAAAGATCACCACGGCAAAAGGTTCGGCAGCAATCTGGGGAAAACTCGAGAGCGCCAACCCGGGCGGCAGTGTCAAGGACCGCATCGCCAAAGCCATGATCGAACAGGCCGAAAAAGACGGCCTGCTCAAACCCGGCGATGTGATTGTCGAACCGACCAGCGGCAACACCGGCATCGGCCTTTCCCTGGTCGGTACGATCAAGGGCTATGAGGTGGTCCTGACGATGCCCGATACCATGTCACTGGAAAGACGTCGCCTGCTGGGAGCTTTCGGTGCCGAGCTGATCCTTACCCCCGGGGCAAAAGGCATGCGCGGTGCTATTGAAAAAGCCGAGGAAGTTGCTGCCGAGCGCAACGCCTTCATGCCGCAACAGTTCGCCAACCCGGCCAACCCGAAGGTCCACAAGGAGACAACCGGGCCGGAGATTTTGCGTGATCTCGGTAACCGGGTCGACGCGCTGGTCGCCGGCGTTGGCACCGGCGGCACAATTACCGGCGCCGGACAGGCGATCAAGAATCACAACCCGGAGGCCCTGATTGTTGCCGTCGAACCATCTGATTCCGCGGTTTTGTCCGGTGGCGAGCCTGGTCCGCATAAAATCCAGGGGATCGGAGCCGGGTTCGTGCCGGACGTCCTGAATACCGAGATCTATTCACGAATCATCACCGTCAGCAATGAGGAAGCAATGCAGTCGGCCAAAGCACTGGCCCGCGATGAAGGGATCTTCATCGGCATCTCGGCCGGAGCGAATGTTTTCGCGGCCCGCCAGGTCGCGGCACAATTAAGCCCGGAGCAGAACGTCGTGACGATTCTCTGCGATACCGGGGAGCGCTACCTCTCGACCGACATCTTCGATTAAACGCAACTCGTCAACGATCAAGACCATAAAGCCTCCGATCCGAAGGCCTTTTTTATCTCATGCCTATTGAAGCAAAAAACCAAAAGCTGAGAGAAATCCTCTCGCAACTCGGTTCGGCTGTGGTCGCTTTTTCCGGCGGCGTGGACTCCACTTTTCTTCTGTACATGGCGCGGGACGTCCTCGGCACCGAAAAGGTGATTGCCCTGACCGCCACTTCACCGACCTACCCCAGCCATGAATTCAACGAGAGTGTCCGGCTGGCACGCGAACTCGGCGTCCGCCAGGTCGTCGTCGACAGTAACGAACTGGAAATCCCGGGCTTTGCCGACAACCCGCCGCAGCGCTGTTACCATTGTAAAAAAGAGCTGTTCGATATCTGCCTGGGCAAGGCTGCGGAGCTCGGTTATGCAGTGGTCCTCGATGGCTCCAACCTCGACGACCTCGACGACTACCGCCCCGGCCGGCAAGCGGCCAGCGAGCTGAAAATCCGCTCCCCCCTGCTCGAGGCCGGGCTGACCAAGGATGATATCCGCACCTTGAGCCGGCAACACCAGCTGGCGACCGCCGACAAGCAACCGTTCGCCTGTCTCGCATCACGCTTTCCCTATGGAACACGCATCACCGCAGAACGCCTGAAACAGGTCGACCGCTGTGAAACGTTCATGCGTAACGAGGGTTTTCACACATTCCGGGTCCGCTACCATGGCGACGCGGCGCGCATCGAGGTTGGTCTTGACGAACTGGCCAGAATCCTTGATGATGAGATGCGCGGGAAGATCCTGGCAGAATTCAAGGCCGCCGGTTTTACCTATGTCGCCCTGGATTTACAGGGCTACCGCACCGGCAGCATGAACGAGGGAACGGCACTGGACAAAAGCTGAACACCATTGCCTTGGGAGGGGCCATGACACGCACCAGGACCTTGATGACGGTTTGCTTCTGTGCCGGCATGCTTGGCGCACTCTGCAGCAGCCTGGTTGCCTGGAAAGCCGGCCAGCTCGGGTTGCCGGCATTGCTGGATGTCCGCATGTCCCCGTCATTGACCCTGTCGTGGCTCTACTCACGCCTGATTTGGGGCGGTCTGTGGGGACTGGTCTATTTTCTTGCTGTCGGCCCGATCAAAGCCCGCCGTCACTGGGTCCGCAAGGGCCTATGGATAAGCCTTGGCCCCAGCCTCTTCCAGCTCTTGTTTGTCTACCCGCACATGACCGGTCATGCATGGCTCGGTCTCGAATTGGGTCAATTCACGCCGCTATTCGTCTTGCTCTACAACCTGGTATGGGGTCTCTTTACCGGGGTGTTCAGCAGAATCCTGTGGGGCCGCAGTTGATTCTACGCCTGACTCTGACCGTTCTCGCCGGACTGGCGCTTGTCCTTCCGGTTTGCGCCGAAGAGCCTGCAAAGACCCTCCGGGGAACCGTCATCTGGATCCATGACGGTGACACGATTGAGATCGAGAAGCTTGGCAAGGTCCGCCTGATCGGCATCGACACGCCGGAGCGGGAGGATTCCCCGCGTGATGCATT
>JBFLJZ010000183.1:0-5490 GCA_040882925.1 Desulfuromonadales bacterium | reverse complement strand
TGTTGTGTGTTGTGGGCGGGGGGGGGGGGGGGTGGGGGCGGTACTACCCGCCCCGGGGGTTGTACGACCCCGCCCGGCCCCAGGTGGTCAAAGAACACGAAGGGTCCGACCGCCTTGACATCCGTGGCGGGTAAAAGGCGTCTCACCGAGAAGCCGCCGAGGTCTTTCACAACCGGCTCGAGGATGTACCGGATAGAGGAACAGGGGTTCCTCGTGCAGGTGCAGCCGTCCGCATGGTTCAACAGATCGCTCATTGTCTCAACTCCCTGGTTACACGGTGCTTGGCTAACTCGCGGCTAGGCGTTCCAGCCGCCGTCTACGTTGAGGGTCGCCCCGGTGATATAACTCGCATCCGGGCCGGCGAGGAAGGCAACCAAGGCTGCGACCTCGTCCGGTTCGCCGTACCTGCCCAAAGCGGTATTGCCGCGCATCTGGTCGGCGTTCGGTCCGTCCGCCGGGTTCATGGCGGTATCGATCGGTCCGGGTTGCACATTGTTGACCAGGATATTCCTCGTGCCGAGGTCCTTGGCCCAGCTGCGGGTCAGACCGGCCAGGGCGAACTTCGATGCGTTGTAGGGGCTGATGCCGGCCGTGCTGGCCCGTTCCCCCAGTACGCTGCCGATGTTGATGATGCGTCCGCCATCGGGCATGACTTGCAGGACCGCCTGGGTCATGGTGAAGACCGCATCGACGTTGATGGTCATAACGCGCCTGTATTCAGCCTCGTCAATCGTGCCGATCATGCCGCCGGAAAAAGTCCCGGCGTTGTTGACCAGGATGTCGATGCCGCCGAGATCGGCAGCGACCTGTTCGACGACTTGCGGCAGAGACTCCGGTTCTGCCGCATCGGCATGGTATGCATGTGCCTTGACCCCGAGCGCCCCGAGCTCCCTGACCAGCGCCGTCGCTGCCTCCGCCGACGCACTGTAGGTGATCGCGATATTGGCTCCGGCCGAGGCCAGGTGACGGGCCGATGCGGCTCCGATCCCCCGTGTGCCGCCGGTTACCAGGGCATTTTTCCCCGTCAGTGTTTTCATCATTGATGCTCCTTGTCGTTGTTGCCCGCGCATCTCGGATTAAAGTTTAAACCTGTTGTCCGACAGTTCAACTGTAAATGCGTATAATAGACCGATTGGCAATCTCCATGCAGTAACAGTGGCGACCAGGGATATGAAAAAACCGGACCTTCATCTTCTGGCGCTGGAATCCCACGTTCGGACCTGGCAGCCTCGGCTGCAATGTCAGCCTGTAGAACTTGCCGGGGAGTTGTCCACCCAGATGAAGTGATCCTGGCCGAGCAGATGACAACACGCGGTGAGCGTTTCTCCGGTTTCAGCTGTCCGGCGCCGCAATCTCTACGCTAAGCCGTATGACTATTTCGCCTTGCTTCGCTTCACCGTAATGGTCTCGCCACCGACGCCATAGTTGTCGGTGTCGATCTCATCAATGGTGACAACGGTCGTGGCCGGCCCGCGGTTGATGACATCGACCAGCAGATCGGTGACGCCCTTGATCAGCGCAGCCTTCTGTTCTGGCGTAACCGGTTCCTGCTCTCGCGTAATTCTGATGTTGACATAAGGCATCTTGGCTCTCCTTGTCCGGTTATTGTTCGGACTGCCCATGCAAAGTTGAAACGATATCCACTTCGTTGTGCAGTGTCTTATGCACCGGGCAGCGCTCGGCAATCTCCAAAAGCCGCTGCCGGTCGCTTTCGTCGAGGGCGCCGAGCAACTCGATTTCCCGTTCCATGCGATCGATTTTGCCGTTGGTTGCCTCGCAATGGCCGCAATCCTTGGCATGAATTTTCGTATGCGTCAAACGGACCACGGCCTTATCGAGAGGTAGCTTTTTATGCCGTGCGTACATCTGCAAGGTCATGCTGGTGCAGGCACCGAGTGCGGCAAGCAGGTAGTCGTAAGGTGTCGGCCCGCGATCTGTGCCACCGTATTGTTTTGGTTCGTCGGCGACCATGGCGTGCCCCTTGGCAAACAGTTCGGTGAAGAAACCGTCGTGTTCGGTGCTGGTCGTGACACGGTTGTCGAGAACCACATCGACGGTCTCCCGGTCTGCCGGAGGGTCAATATAGCGGCGACTCCAGGCCGCGATCATCATGCCGACGTACAGGGAATCCTGCTCTTTTAGGAGCAGGTGGTCGGCATCATCGAGCGAGATAAAGCTTTTCGGGTGCTTGGCCGCCTGGTAGATTTTGGCTGCGTTATCGATTGCCACGGTCGTGTCCCGGGGCGAATGCATGACCAGAAGGGCGATATTCATCTCTTTTATATATGTATCAAGGCGCTGCATCTCGAGGTCTTCAAGGAACTGCTGCTTGATCGTGAAGGTTCGTCCGGCCAGGGTCACCTCGGCTGAGCCCTTTTGTTCGATCTGTTCATGCATCGTATCGAAATGGTGCGCCACATGCCCGGGATCATGTGGTGCCCCAATCGTCACGATCGCTTGCAATGATGGAATGGCCTTCGCCGCCTGCAAGGCCGCAGCGCCGCCGAGCGAGTGACCAATGATAATCTGCGGCGCCTGGAATTGCTCGGCCATGAATTCCGCTGCGGCAACCAGGTCGGCGACGTTGGTGGTGAAATTGGTGTCGGCGAAATCGCCCTCACTTTGCCCCAATCCGGTAAAGTCGAACCGGAGTACCGCAATCCTTTCACGGTTCAGCGCCTTGGCGATGTTGACGGCCGCCTTGATATTCTTGGTGCAGGTGAAACAGTGAGCGAACAGGGCGTAGGCGATCGGCGATTCATCTCCTGGCAGGTCGAGTCGGGCCGCCAGCTGTTCACCGCTCCGGTTAGGGAAAGTGATCTGCTCGGATTTCATGGTACAACTCCTTGCCGAGAGTAACGATGCTCTTGATTAAATGCTCATGATTTGGGTAGTGACCAGTCGTAATAAATCGCCAGCAGGCGGACCAGGATAACCGTGCCTGCGGCGAGCAGAGCGGCAACGCCACGTGCCGCGCCGAAATGTTCGAGGACAACCAGCAAGGTGCCGCCGGCAATGCAGGCCGATGCATAGATTTCACGGCGCAGGATCAACGGGACCTGGTTGGCCAGGACGTCGCGCAGGACGCCGCCGGCGGTGCCGGTCATGACACCCATGAGTACCGCGCCGAGCAAACCCATTTGGAAATCAAGGGCTTTCGTGGTGCCGATCACGACGAAGGTGCCGAGGCCGATGGCGTCGAAGTACAGCAGCGGTTTCTCGAAAAGTTCGAAACGTCTGCGATTGACAAAGACAACTGTTGCTATGGCTATGGCGATATAAATATACAATTCGTTTTTCAGCGAGAAAGGTGGACTGTCACCCAGCAAAAGATCGCGCAATGTGCCACCGCCGACTGCGGTGACGACACCGAGGACCAGCACGCCGAACAGGTCCATACGTTTGCGGACTCCGACCCATGCGCCGGAAGCAGCAAAGGCAGCGGTCCCGATCAAGTCGAGAATGTAAATGATATCCATGGCTTCCTCTGCATTCAAGGATAACGGCTGGAGACAAATAGACAACTGATTATTTGTCAGGAAAAATTAAACAGGAGGGGGGCAGGGGCGAAAAGGCAGAGGTTTGTGTTATCGGTTCAGGTTGGGATTGATGCGGCCGGGCGAATCAAGTAAACTGCTCTCTGCATTTTGCCGGGCCGTGCTTGCACTGTCGGTAGCAAAGCAAATTCAGGTTTTGGAGCAGAATATGATCATTGGTTTCGCGGGCAAGGCCGCAACCGGTAAAACCACGGCAGCCCACCATATGTTGCCATTGCTGGACAAGGAGACCAAGGTCATTCCGATGGCGATGGTTTTGCGCGACGAAGTGGAGGCTTTCTTGCGCGCTGTGGATGCAGATGAGTCGGTGCCGCTGGTTTACGGCGACCAGGACGACAAGGTGCAGATCTTCTATGTCGATGAGCAGAAAGCCCTGCAACATTGTCCAAAGTGGGCACAATTTGTAACCGATCACCAGGAGATCCAGGGCCGGGCCGGACAATCGGCTGTGACTGTGCGGCGCATCCTGCAGTGGTGGGGAACCGAGTACCGTCGCAACCAGGACCCTGATTACTGGACCAAGGCCTGGAGCCGCAAGGTCGAACAGCTCGACCTGGCGCGTATCCATGTCCTGGTCGATGATGTCCGGTTCATGAACGAATTGACCGCAATCAAGGCACACGGTGGCCTGATCATCAAAATTGAACGGCCCGGCTTCGATGGTGCGAACAATCATACCAGCGAGACCTCACTGGATGATTACACAGCCTGGGACGGCACGATTGTCAACGAAGGAACACTCGAGGAATTCAAAGCCAAGGTCGGACAACTGGCCGTCACGCTACTCGACCCTGTCAGCTAGCTGGCAGTAAAATCTGAGATCGAAAGGGACAGGCTTGAGCCTGTCCTTTTTGCGTTGTGATTTTCTGAACGAAAGGTAACGGACCGTCTGATCTGCGCTTGCTGCCCTGCTGAAGAGTGATAAAATGGTGTTAGAGGTTTCTTATGGTCGGCCGGTCTTTTCCTTGCTGTACGATTCAGGACGGCCTGCTTGAAAAGCTGGCGGCTACGATTGCCGAGGATCGCCTTGTCTGGGTACCTCGCCAGTCAGAGGATGGTGTCTGCCGGCTGCAGGTGATCAATGCCGCTCTGCCTGATCATGCTGCAATTGCTCGTCTTCCCTGCAAAAAGCTCTTGTTCCCCCATCGAGAAACGGTCTGGTCCTTTCATAACGGGCAGTATCGCGACGTTGATATGCCACAACCCATCGCGATTGTCGGGCTTCCGCTGTGTGATCTACAGGCACTCTGGTACCTGGACCAGGTGTTTGTCGAAGATGCCCATTACCGGCAACGACGCTCACGCCTGTTCGTCGCAGGCGCTGTCTGTGAGCCGGGGCCTGAGTGTCGCTGCGATGCGGCCCTGATGCCGGTCGCCGGTGATCTGGTCATCGGTCATGACCAGGTTTGGGCCCTCTCCGAAAGCGGGGTTGAATTGCTCATATCGTTGGCCTGTCAAATGCGGGATGGGTGCTCATTGCCGTGGCCCGAGGCCCCTGCGGAAAAACGCCGAACAATTACTGCAGAGGACTTGCATGCGCATCGGCATGCCGGGATCTGGACTGCCGAGGGTGATCGCTGTCTGTCCTGTGGCGCCTGCTCTGCAGTGTGTCCCACCTGTTACTGCTTTGATTTGTCGGACGTTGCCGAGGTGAATGGCTCGGTCAATCGGCAGCGTCTCTGGGACAATTGCTTTTTTACTGAACATGGCTGTGTGGCCGGCGGTTTCGATTTCCGTGCCGGTCGGGCGGCAAGGTTGCGTTTCCGCATGGAGCACAAACGTCTCGGTTTTGGTGAATTGCGCTGCATGGATGCCTGTGTCGGGTGCGGCCGCTGTCGAAACGTCTGCCCGGTTGATATCGACCTGGACAGAATCGCTGCGCAGTTAGTAACGGAGGGGACTGATGTCTGACAACTTGCAGCCGGTTCCTGCC
>JBFLJZ010000182.1:0-5294 GCA_040882925.1 Desulfuromonadales bacterium | reverse complement strand
CGCGTGCAGCGATCAGGTCCTTTTCGTTTTCCTCGATCAAGGTTTCGGTGGCGTTGAGCAGCGCCTGGGCCATGTTTTGCAGCAGCTCGTTCTTGACCGCCGAGGACAGTCTGGCCAGGGTCCGGGATGCGCTCTTTGCGTCTTCAGCGACGTTTAACATCTGTTCTGTTACGTTCATCGGTTTGCTCCTTGTTTGCACGCAGCCTTTGGTTCAGCTGCTGATCACCATGTTGTCCCGGTGGACGACTTCGTCACCATACTGGTAGCCAAGAATCTGCACGATCTCCCTGGTGTTTTTGCCAATGATGCGAATCAGTTCGGCCGAATTGTAATTGGTCACCCCCTTGGCGAACTCGTCGCCGTTGAGATCACAGAGGCGCACGGCATCACCGCGTTCAAAGGTGCCGTCCAGCTGTCTGATTCCCGAGGGCAAAAGGCTTTTCCCCCGCTCTACTACGGCTTGTTGTGCGCCCTCGTCGAGGAGCAGCTTGCCCTTCGGTTTTTTCGTGAAAGCGATCCAGTGCTTGCGTGCCGCCATCGGATCGCGTGCCGGCAGGAAGTAGGTGCCCAACTCGTGGCCATCGAACAGGTAGAGCAGGTTGTGGGGAGTCACGCCGTTGATGATCGCTGTCCCGGCGCCGTACAGAGTGGCCCGCTTGGCTGCTTTCAGCTTGGTCGTCATGCCGCCTGTGCCGAGGATGGTTGCTTCCTTGCCGGCCATGGCCTCAATGTCCGGCGTGATGCGTTCAACTTCCGAGATCAGCTTGGCGCCGGCGTTGTTGCGGGGGTCGCTATCGTAAAGACCATCGACATCTGAGAGGACCACAAGCAACTGGGCTTCCACCAGGTTCGTTGCCATGGCTGACAGGTTGTCGTTGTCACCGAAACGGATTTCATCGATGACAACGGTATCATTCTCGTTAATGACCGGGACCACGCCGTATTCCAGCAGGGTCATCAAGGTATTGCGGGCATTCAGGTAGCGGCGGCGATTGGCCAGGTCGTCGCGGGTTAGAAGAACCTGGGCTGCGGTCATCCCGTGTTTGCGCAGCGCGTCCTTGTAGGCTCGCATCAGACGGCTTTGGCCGATGGCCGCTGCCGCCTGCTTGATGGGGAGGGGCAGGGCACGCGCGCTACCTTTGATGCCGAGGTCCGCTTTGCCTGCCGCGACCGCTGCGGAAGAGACCAGGATGACTTCGTAGCCGCGCTGGCGAAGGGCATGAACATCCTCGCAAAGTGTCGCTATCCGTTCGAGATCAAGGCCGCTGTGGTCCGAGATGACCCCGCTGCCGACCTTGATCACCACCCGTTTGACATGTGCCAGTAAAATCGTGCGCATTTTGTATGTCTGTCCATGTATCTGAAAGTTATTGAAAAAACTGGAGAATTCTACCCGTGGGACGGGCGGCTGTCAAGCCGGTCGCCCTGGCGCATGCGGTCGAGCATGCCGGCAACCCGGTTGACAAGTTCCGGCAGTCCTGCGCGCGTCACTGCCGAGATGGCCAGGGTCGCATAACCGCGTTCCTCGAACAGCGGGCGCAACACGGCTGTCTGCTGACGAACCTCGGTAATATCCTGCTTGGTGAAAACCACCAGCATCGGTCGCTTTGCCAGTTCCCGGTTGTAGCGTTCAAGCTCTTTGTTGATCTGGTCAAAGTTCTCGATCGGATCGCCTTCCTGCAGCCCGGAGAGGTCGACGAGGTGTAAAAAAAGGTCGGTCCGTTCAATGTGCCGGAGAAAACGCGTGCCCAATCCCTGGCCGTCGCTGGCGCCTTCAATCAACCCGGGAATGTCGGCCATGATGAAGGAACGATAATCGCCGTGCTTGACGACACCGAGGTTCGGAACCAGGGTGGTAAACGGGTAGTCGGCGATTTTCGGCCGGGCCGCTGAGACGCCGGAGATCAGGGTCGACTTGCCGGCATTCGGCCGTCCGACCAGGCCGACATCGGCAAGCAGCTTGAGCTGCAGGCGCAGGGTCCGCTCCTCGCCCGGCGTGCCCGGCTGGGTGTGTCGCGGGGCCCGGTTGGTTGATGTCAGAAAGCGGGCGTTGCCGCGTCCGCCCTGTCCGCCTTTGAGCAGGCGGAAGCCCTGCCCGGCGCAGGTCAGGTCGGCGAGCTGTTCACCGGTGTCGTCATCGTAGACCAGGGTGCCCGGCGGGACCTTGATGACCAAATCCTCACCGCTTTTGCCATGCTTGTTCTTGCCCATTCCGGGGGCGCCGTTTTTTGCTTTGAGGTGCTGACGGTAGCGCAGGTCGAGCAGGGTCGACAGGGCCATGTCGACGTCCAGTATGACATCTCCGCCGCGACCGCCGTCGCCGCCGTCGGGTCCGCCGAGCGGGACGAATTTCTCTCGACGGAACGACAAGCAGCCGCGGCCGCCATCGCCGGCCTTGGCGTGAATTTTAACCTCGTCGATGAATTTCATGGTTAAATGGCGAAACGCGAAATGCGAGACGAGAAAAAACTTCTTCGCGTTCCTCGCTTCACGTTTCGCGCCTCTGTTTAGAATTTAACAGAAAAAACCCGAAGTTCACTTGCAGAACCTCGGGTTTTTGAATTTGTCCAGGTGATACGCTTCAGGCGTAGACGCTGACTTTCTTGCGGTCCTTGCCGAGGCGCTCGAACTTGACCTTGCCTTCGATCAGGGCAAACAGGGTGTAGTCTTTGCCGCAACCGACATTGTTGCCAGGGTGAAAGGTCGTTCCCCGCTGGCGAACCAGTATCGATCCGGCTGTGACCACCTGGCCGTCGTAGCGCTTGACTCCGAGGCGTTTGCCGACGCTGTCGCGGCCGTTACGAGTACTGCCGCCCGCTTTTTTATGAGCCATGGTTTTACTCCTTAAGCTTCAATATCGGTAATCTTCAAACGAGTGATGGGCTGACGGTGGCCGTTTTTCTTGCGAGTGTTCTTGCGCCGCTTCGATTTGAAGACCAGGATTTTCTTGTCCTTGCCCTGTTCGACGATCTGCGCTTTGACTTTCGCTTCCGGCAAGAGAGGTGTCCCGATTTTAACCTCTGCTCCGCCAACCATGAGGACCTCGTTCAGTTCGATGGTGTCACCGACTTCACCATTCAGTTTTTCGACCTTGAGAAGGTCGCCTGCGGAAACTTTATATTGTTTTCCTCCGGTTTTAATGACCGCATACATCGCCAGTCACCTCGCTTTCTTGCCTGTGATTCGCAGACCCTGGCCCGCTCAGGAACTGGTACTTATACGTCTGACAACAAGGCGATGTCAAGTAAATAATCGACCGCCATGACGGCTTGCGCCAACGGGCTTCCGGCTTGTCCGGTCCCCGGTTTGTTCGCCAAGGCCGCAGCGCAGAAGATCACATGCAGACGGCCCTCGCCAGGGTCAAGTTCTCGGTAAAGCCATGGTGAAATTATGCTAGAATGCAACGGTGTCTGCGCGCCGCTGGTCTGAACGGTCCGCTTCACGAATGGAGAGGCCATGACGCTCAATTTGACGGTCACCAGAAAAGTCGTGATCGGCTATCTCGTCGTTATTCTGTGCGGCATGATAGCGGTCGGTTACGCGCTTTTCAGCCTGCACGAACACAACCGCCGGGCCGAAGAACTGGTCGGCGTACAGTTCCATGGCTTTACCCTGCTGCGAGACCTTCGCCAGAACCTGCTGGCCCAGGAGAACCTGGAAAGTCAGCTAATGATCCTGCAAGACCGGCAAATCCTCGAACTCCTGGAGCGTCGAACCGGTGATCTTGACACTCTGCTGACGAATATGAACGCTTCGACCTTGCCCGAGTATTTCTCCTTTCTGCCGACCATGCTCGAAGATTACGTGCTGCGCTCGCGGCGACTCAATCAGGTCTTTGCGGAAAACAACTGGCAGCAGGCCTCTGCCATTGCAGCGGCCGAGACCGCCCCGCTGCGCAGCCGCTTGCTGGAATCCCTGAATGACCTGGGCCCACGGCACCAGGACGCCCTGAACGCCGACCTGAAGCAGTTGTCTGAAGAGAGCAGCAAGGCCTATCGCCTGACGTTGATGATCACTTTGATCGGGATCCTTCTGACTGCGCCGATAACGCTCAAGGTCATCGGCAGTATCCGCCGTTCGGTCAAGACACTGCAGGGGGCAACCCGGGAAATTGCGGCAGGCAATTTCGAAACATCGATCGGTATCGAGGGCAATGATGAATTTGGCCAGCTTGCCAGGGACTTTTCACGCATGGCGCGCAAACTCGAGGAGCTCGAACAAGCAAGCTTGGATGCCAATCCCCTGACCCGCCTGCCGGGCAACCTGGCGATTGAGCGAGCACTTGAGGAGCGCATCGCCCAGCAGCGCCCTTTTGCCCACCTCTACCTTGATCTGGACAATTTCAAGGCTTACAATGATCACTACGGGTACAATGCCGGCAGTAACGTGATCAACCGCGTTGGCGCGCTGCTCAGGCGGATTGTCGACGAACGGGGTGGTGACGATGATATGGTCGGCCACATTGGCGGAGATGATTACATGATCCTGACCTCTCCGCAGCGTGCCGAAGACCTGGCAAAGTCGGTCATCACACAGTTCGACCGCCTGGTCCCGGAAATTTATGATGCAAAGGACCTGCAGGCGGGGTGCATCGTCGGTACGGACCGCTTCGATATCGAACGGTCTTTCCCGCTGCTGACCATATCGATTGTCATCGCGCTGTCGGAGAACCTGGAGAACCCTTCACTCTCGATGATCAGTCTCAATTGTGCCAGTATGAAAGATCACCTGAAGCGGCTCAAGGGCAGCAACTACCTGATTGATCGGAGGAAACAGCTGTCATGAGACCGCCGCTGAAGTGTTGCTTTGCCGTCTTTCTGCTGAGCGTCATCCTGGCCGGTTGTCAAGGCCTTGCACTGCAGCAGAAGACCGCATTGACGGAAACAGAGTTGTTTGCCAAGGGGCTGGACCAATACATCGAAACCGGTGACTTGCAAACTCTGCAACGGCTGCCGCAAGAGTACCCTGACGGCGCATGGGGCCGCCGTGCTGCGTTGGTGGTCAAGCTCGCCGAGCAGCAGGAGAAGCGTGCTGCCGCTGCAGAGAAAACGACCGGCGTGCAAGCAGCAGAGCTTGCCCGTCGCGATCACGAAATAGCAGTCCTCAGGAAAAACAACCAGGAACTGGAAGAGACCATCGCCCGCCTGAAAAAGCTTCTGATCGAAATGGAATTGCGGTCGAACTAGCCGTTCCTGGACGGCTTGCTTCTCCTGCCATGGCGCATCAACAAAGCCTTGCCCGGTCAACCGATGATGATCTCGAACTGTTCGAGATGGAACCCCGGCCGCGCCGTG
>JBFLJZ010000181.1:0-3728 GCA_040882925.1 Desulfuromonadales bacterium | reverse complement strand
GGACGTCGAGATTGCCCGGTCAAGGTCCAGGTAGCCGGCCTTTATCTTCAGCCATTCCTGCGGCGCGCCACTTGCTTCGAGTTGGCTGATAGTGACGGCCTGCGGCGTCTGGTTTTTGAACCAGAGCAGCAGGTCGTTGACCCCGAGATAGAGCAGGACCAGGCAGACAGCGATCAGGGTGAAGCGAAAACGTTTCATGTGATGAATCCGAAGCTGAAATGTCCCAGCCGGGACACAAAGAGAGGGGCTGCCAAAGCAGCCCCTCTACTATTTACCGTGTTTCCTGCAATGATGCAAGGATCAGGCTTCTGCGCCTTCCTCGACCATGGCACTTTTCTTCTGAGTGACTAAAGAAACGATAATCAGGGCAATGAAGCTGGCCGGGATCGAGATGGCGGCCGGGCTGTTGAAAGCAACCGGTGCGTCCTGCGGCAGCAGGCCGTAACGGACCCACATGTCCGGCGAGATCAGGATCAGGCCGAGTGAGGAGGTCAGGCCGACCAGGATCGATGCGGCGACGCCCTGGGCCGTGGTCTTTTTCCAGAACAGGATCATCAGGATGGCTGGCAGATTGGCCGATGCGGCGACTGCAAAAGCCCATCCGACCAGGAAGGAGACGTTCATCCCTTCGAAGACGATGCCGAGGTAGATGGCAATGGCACCGATGACCATGGCCGAAATCTTGCCGGCTCTGACCTTGCCCTTTTCCGACATGTTCATGCCGAAGAAATTGTCCATCAGGTCATGTGCCACCGCGCCGGCCGAGGCGACGATCAGTCCGGATACGGTGCCGAGCACCGTAGCGAAGGCCAGCGATGATATGACAGCGAAGAGTACGACGCCGAACGAGAGTGCCAGCAAGGGCGCCGACATGTTGTTGTCGGTAATGTTGATGACGCCGTTGGTCATGGCGCCAAGACCCAGGTACAGGGTCAGGATGTAGAAAAAGCCGATTGCGGCGATGCCGACAATCGTCGATTTACGTGCGGCGGCCTGACTCGGCACAGTGTAGTAGCGGATCAGGATATGGGGCAGTGCTGCAGTACCGCAGAACAGGGCGAGCATCAGCGAGATGAAGTTGAATTTCTGCAGGCCGGTTGCGTTGTCGACTTTGAACTTCAGGCCGGGACGCAGGATGCGGCTGCCGGGAGTCGGCTTCTGGTAGTAGATCGTGGTCGTGGCATCGCCGACCTTGACGTATTTCTTGCCCCAGAGCACCACGGTGCTTTCCTTGAAACGGTTCAGGAATTCCAGAGGGCCGACAGCTCCGGTCTGGGCGATTTCCTTGCCGTCAACGGTGATCTCCTTGATGTGACCAACGGCGAAAAACTTGCCGTCTTCCTTCGGCGCGCCGTTAAACAGCTTGGTGCCATCGGCCAGTTCGGTCGTATAAAGGGTTTCGGCCAGTTGGTAACCGCCCGCCGGGTTCTCCTTGAGGTGCCAGACTGTTTCCAGGCCGTCCTTGGCAAGCTTGACAAAGCCGGCCTTGCCGAATTCCGAGTCGAGACCGGCAACTACATCATAGCCGGCAACTTGCAACTCACCGTTGGCGACGACGGCCTGCAGGTCCTGGAACTTGTGGTATTCCTTGGTGCCGCCCTGGCTGGGTTCGGTGCCCAGGCCGCGGAACAGGACCAGGCCGACGACGATCGACGAACAGATCAGCAGCAGGGCGCCCTTGAAAAACTGCACATAGGTGGTGGAGGCCATGCCGGCGGTTGCGACAATGATCGTGACAACCACACCGACGATGCAGACGCCGACCCAGTGCGGCATGCCGAGCAAAGGCTGAACGAGGACGCCGGCGCCGACCATCTGCGGGATCAGGTAGAAGACCGAGACGGCCAGGGTCGAGATCGCAGCCATGAGCTGAATCGACTTGGAGTTGAACTTGGAGTCGAGCGCGTCGGTGAAAGTGTACTTGCCGAGGCGTTTCATCGGTTCGGCGACCAGGAAGAGGGCGACCATCCAGCCGGCGAGGTAGCCGATTGAGTACATCCAGCCGTCGAACCCGGCGGTCGCAATCATGCCGCAGATACCGAGGAAAGAGGCTGCCGAGAGGTAGTCGCCGGCGAAGGCGATGCCGTTGGTGAACCAGTGAATATTACCGCCGGCAGCATAGTAACCGGCAGCCGAGGTGGTCCGGCGAGCCAGATAGAATGACAGGCCGAGCACAAATAATACGAAGGTAACGAACAGGGCAATGGCCAGAGGTGATTGAGTGTATACCATGATTTCCCCCTATCAGTTCAGGCGCGCTTCAGCGGCGGTGCAGAAGTGGTTGTAGATGATCGCCAGCACGAATGCGAAGATGATCAGGAAGAAACCGTAGAGCACGGCAATAGTCTGGCCGAAATAGACTTTTTCCATCAACGCCGGGTTGACAGCGTTGATGACGACAAAGCCGAAGTAGGTCAGGGTGTAGACGATGAACATCGAAATGCCGAGTCTGGTTTTGTAACGCGCGGCATTGTCCTTACCGAGTTTTACTGCTGGTCCGTGTCCCATGAGTAGTGACTCCTTTTTTCTGTGTTATTTGCTTAATTTCTCTCTGAAATAACTACATTTGGTCATTGCATTGCAATAAATTTACGCCGTCAAGACAGATGCTCCGCACATAATAAAGCCAAGGATTCCAGACTCTTGATCCCGGTTTAAGCTGCCAGTTAAAGCCTTGGGATTGCTGAATTATAAGAGTAGGCTAAGGGTACGTATGCGCGATAAAAAACCAAATCATGGTGGTATTTTATGCGACATGATACGTTGTTCTAAAAAGAAGTCAACATAAAATTTTACCTAAACCGGCTATTTCGGAGGGGGGTTGAATGAAGTATATGGAATTTCAGTAGGTTTAACTTCTGTAAAAATTTAACTGATGGTGGGGATAAAAAAGCGTTTTATCTTATCGGTTAAAAGTTTATCGATGTGGTCGAAGGGTCGGCATCGCGCTGTCCTTTACCTGGGTGGACGAGACACGTTATAAACAACCAGCAGGTTTCCAGCATATACCCAAAGTATGAAAGGTCTGCTCATGATCAAATACAAAGTTGTTGAACTTTCCGTCGTGACCGACGAATCGATTGAAGACACCTTGAATCAATACACCGCTGAAAAATGGCATTTCGATTCTATCCAGTTCGTCGTGAGAGAGGCGAGCAAAAGACCATCAATGGCCTTCGTGCTGTTGACCCGAGATACGTCAGACGAGCAGGGCTAGTCTTACCATTTCTCTTCATCTTTGTACGTGATCGTATGACGCGGGTCCGAAGACGGTGATGCCCCGCAGCGCTGGCAGACCGGTTCAACCGGCTCGTCCTCGAGAATCTCCACGACGCTCAGCTCCTGCGGTTTGCCACGGCAACTGCAATACCATTTGCGATAGACTGGCATGGTTTCCTCCTGTCTGCCTTACGTTTCAGTTTGCAGTATGACAGGGAATGGCGGGGATGCAATTTTATCGCTGGTCAGGGCAACGGATGGTCAACCCGTTGCCCCTTTTCACCTCTTTGTCTCTTTATTGGCTTCGACACTTGAAAAGTGACCAACCGAACCGTCTCTACTCCCGCCCCTGAAAATACGGTAGGATTTTTCTGATCATCGTTTTATCTGCAGCGGAAAGGTGCTTTCTCTGAGTGTATTCCTTGAAGAAAAACAGCCGCTGCGTTTGACTGAGCTGGTACTTGGCGACCTTGTCGAGGCATGCGAGGTCCTTGATAATGCGTCGCCGC
>JBFLJZ010000180.1:0-2853 GCA_040882925.1 Desulfuromonadales bacterium | reverse complement strand
GGAAAAAACCACGCTTGGCGTCACTCCCGGTGAAGTGCTCGCGGTGGCCGGGCCGTCCGGCAGCGGCAAGAGTACACTGTTGCGGCTGTATAACCGTTTGCTTGAGCCGGACAGCGGACAGGTCCTGTTGTCCGGCAAAGATATCAGAACTATCTCTCCGCCGGTTTTGCGCGCGCAAGTCCCCCTGGTTGCACAGAAGCCTTACCTCTTTCCCGGTACCGTCAGCAACAACCTGCGGGCTTCGGCAAGATTGCGACGGGTGGAGCCGCCGGAACTGCATTCACCGGAGACCAAAAGTCTGGTTGAGATGTGTCGGGTCGAGACGTCTTGGCTGGACCGTGATGCCCGCAAACTTTCGGTTGGACAGCAGCAGAGGGTCTGCCTGTTGCGCGCCCTGCTCGGTCCCTGCAAGGCTCTATTGCTTGATGAACCGACCAGTGCTCTGGATCGTCAGACGGGCGTTCAGATGGCACAAACATTCAAACTTCTCACCAAGGAAAAAGGCTTGGCAATCATTCTCGTGACTCACGACCTGGAGATCGCGGAGATTTGTGCGGACCGGATTGCCTTGATGATAAGCGGCTCGGTTATAGAAACCGGTCCTGTGACCCAGGTCCTGAATGCCCCGCAAGCCGAGGCTTCTCGCCAGTTCCTTTCCTCAGCTGTACCGGATAATGGGGATGTCGCGTGATGAACACAACGATTATCGACCTCAGCCTCTGGGATCTGGTGACTGTTTACAGCCTGCTGCTGATGAGTATCGCTCTGGCCCACTTACTCAGGGCCGGACAGAGCCGGGATATCTTCTGGTCCGGTCTGCGGATGTTCGTGCAGCTGTTGGTTGTCGGTTATGTGCTGCACCTGGTGTTTGCCCTTGAGTCGGCGTTGGCGGTTTTCCTGATCCTGATTGTCATGTCCGGCTTTGCCGTGCAAACGATCGGGGCCAGGGTCGAAAAAAAGATGCCGAATTTCTACCGGGTGGTCGGTAGTGCCATGCTGTTCGGCTGCGGCGGGATGACGTTCTTCTTCTGTACACTGGTGATCGGGCTCGAACCATGGTATGACCCACGCTATCTGATTCCACTGGCCGGCATGGTGATCGGCAATTCGATGACTGGTGCCAGCCTGGCGACCGAACGACTGGCGGCCGAATTCCATGAACGACGCGAAGAAATCGAGACCGCCCTATGTCTTGGCAGCAGCGTGAAGCTGTCGGCTGAACCGGCTGTCAGCAGTGCCTTCCGGGCGGCCTTGATTCCTTCCATCAATGCAATGGCCGCAATGGGGCTGGTGTTTCTGCCCGGCATGATGACTGGTCAAATTCTTTCAGGGACCGAGCCACTGATTGCCGTCAAGTACCAAATCGCCATCATGTGCGTGATCACCGGCAGCGTGGCTCTGACCGCTTTCATTATCCTGCGGTTCGGCTACCGGTCATATTTCACCTCTTACCAGAGCTTGCGCGAACAGTGAGCCGCGAGCAGGCTTGACAGGGAATCACACATCAATGAGACGAAAAGACAAGGCCATGCCGGACGGCGAGATGACCGGTCTGTTGCAAAATGGCGAATATGGCGTTCTATCGACGGTCGACGGCAGCGGACAGCCCTACGGCGTGCCGTTGAATTACGTCATGATGAATAACAGCATCTACTTTCACTGTGCGCTGGAAGGGCATAAACTCGATAACCTGGCCGCAAACCCTTGCGTTTCCTTCTGTGTCGTCGGGAGGACCAATGTGCTGCCGGTCGAATTCAGTACCGAATTCGAGAGTGTTATCGTCTTTGGTCGCGCCTCGGTGGTTGATGGTGAGGAAAGGTACCAGGCTTTGACAGGCTTGATCGACAAGTATTCATCTGATTTTGTCGCAGAAGGAAGCGCTTATATCGAAAAGTTTGACAGCCAGACCCGAGTCGTCAGGGTTGCGATCGAAAAAATGACGGGCAAAACCAAGTTCTCCTGAATGGAACGCTCTTACCTTCTGCGTAGATGGCGGGAAGACTCCTGTGTTGTCCGGGTTGTCATCTGCCGCTTTTGCAAATCAATAGGGAACAGCACGAGGTGCCGTACATCGGGTTGGATGCCGATGTTTTCCCCTGGCTGGTGATCGCAATGGCTGGGCACCAGCGCCTGAACCTTGTCGCCACTCTCCAGCAATAATGTGTACATGATATTTGCGCCGCGGAAGTTGCGTCTCAGGACTTTCGCCTGGACCTGGCTGTCATCGTTATGCAGGATGTCTTCAGGTCGCACCAGCAGTTGTACCGCTGTGTTGTCGGGTGTTGCATCAGTCATAATGCCATCGAGAAGACCGAGTCCGGTTTCCACCCTGCCTTTGTCTTTAACGACACCCTTGATCAACGCTCCTTCGCCGACGAAGTTGGCGATCTGCGGACTTGCCGGCTGGTGATAAAGGTTGTGCGCACTGTCCCACTGCAGAATCTCGCCATTGTGCATCACGCCTATGCGGTCGGCCACGGCAAAAGCCTCGTGTTGGTTGTGGGTCACGAAAAGGGCTGTTGTGCCATATTCCTTGAGGATGTCGCGGACTTCCATGGACAATCTTTCCCGCAGGGTCACATCCAGGTTGGAGAAAGGTTCATCCATCAGCAGCAGTCGGGGCTTTGGCGCAAGCGCCCTGGCCAAAGCGACCCGTTGTTGCTGACCGCCGGAAATTTCGTGGGGATACCTGGCGTGCTCACTGTGCAACCCGACCAGTTCCAATGCTTCGTTAACCTGCTTGATATGAGTTGCTTTTGCCAGGCCCCTGAGTCCGAACGCCACGTTGTCAAAGACTGAAAGGTGGGGGAACAGCGCATAATCCTGGAAAACCATGCCGATCTGCCGTTTCGC
>JBFLJZ010000179.1:0-7406 GCA_040882925.1 Desulfuromonadales bacterium | reverse complement strand
GCGTGGTTCTATCGTTTCGGACATGCTGAGATCCGCTGATCGGTTATTGCACGGAAAGACAGGCGCCCTGCTGGCATTTCCCGGGTCAGTGTCCCGCTTCGGGCGGTACGGGGCTATGATTTAACGATGGATGAACCGGATGCTCAAACGATACCTCCCGGGGGCCCCGGGTTCTCTGGTCTTCTGACCCTGCTGCGGTTGATGATAACATGCGGAGACCGGCCGCCGCGCCGCGCAAAGTTCAGTCGCGCGGCACCGCCAGCATGCGATCCAGGGCAACCTTGGCCGGAAGCCTGACCGCTTCGGGGACCGTCACCCGCGGACTCATGGTCTGCAGGGCCTGCAGGACATCTTCGAGCGAAGTCAGTTTCATGTTCGGGCAGATCAGCCGGGTGGTCGGCAGGATGAAGGTTTTTTCCGGGTTTTCCTTGCGTAGACGGTAGAGGATGCCGGCTTCGGTACCGACGATGAACTGCTGCGCCGGATTTTCTTTAGCAAAGGTGTACATGCCACTGGTCGAGCAGATATGGTCGGCTATGGCCAGAACTTCCGGAGGGCACTCCGGATGGGCCATGAACAATGCCTCCGGGTAATCGGCCTGGACCACCCTGACATCTTCCACGGTAAAGCGTTCGTGGGTCGGGCAATAGCCATCCCAGAAGTGACAGGTCTTGTCAACCTGGTCGGCAATGTAGCGGCCGAGGTTGCGGTCGGGCGCCAGAATCACCTCCGGCTCCTCAAGCGAGGCAACCACTTTGACGGCGTTGGCGCTGGTACAGCAGATATCGCTCTCGGCCTTGACAGCGGCGCTGGAATTGACATAGGTCACAACCGGAACTCCCGGATAGCGGCTTTTCATCTCCCGCAAGCCGTCGGCAGTGATCATGTCGGCCATCGGACATCCGGCATCCAGGCGTGGCAGGAGAACAGTTTTGTCCGGGGCGAGAATCGCAGCACTTTCCGCCATGAAGTGTACGCCGCAGAAAACGATCACCGCCCTGCCGGTTTGCGCCGCTTCCATCGACAGCGCCAAAGAGTCCCCGGTGATATGGGCGAGCGCCTGGATCTCGTCACGCTGGTAATTGTGGGCCAGGATCAGGGCATCGCGCTCTTCTGCCAACCGGAGGATTTCATTGCTGATTTCGTTCTGATTCATGCAACAACCGCTTCCTTACCTGAAAGATTGCCGTATACTAGAGTAAAAACCCTGCTATGTCAAACGCTTATACCCGACGCGAGCAGCCTTGACAGGGCCCGTTTTTGCCGGTATTCTCAGCACACTTTAAAGTCTTTTAACTCTGGCCAGGTTGAGATCCTATGTTTGGTATCGGCTTTCCTGAACTGCTCTTGATCATGGCGATCGCCCTGATCGTACTCGGCCCGAAACGCCTGCCGGACCTGGCCCGGGCCCTGGGCCGCGGTTTTTCGGAGTTCAAACGCGCGACCGAGGAGCTCAAGCAAACCTTCGAAGCAGAAACCCGCGCTGATGATTTCAGGCGCCCGCAGGACGCGCCCGGCAAACTGACACCACCCGGAGCCATGCAAAAAGGTTACCCGGAAGAGGCCAATCCGGTTGAGGCAGGTCCTGATGCCGGGAGTGCTGCCGACAGCGAAGAGCACAGCAAAGACCCGGCTGCCGACCCCGAAATGACCGTCAAAACCGAGGGCACCCCGCATGAGTGATGAGCGGATGCCCCTGACCTCGCACCTCGAGGAACTGCGGCGCAAACTGATCATCTCCGGGGGTTCCTGGCTGGTGGCTTTTCTCGCCTGCTACGCCTTCGCCGAACCCTTGTTCGACATGATTGCCACCCCGGTCCGCGCGGCCCTGCCGGAGGGCGCATCACTGGTTTTCATCACCGCCACCGAACCCTTCTTCACCTACCTGAAGATCGGTGCCCTGGCCGGCCTGCTGGTGGCCATGCCGGTGATTTTCTGGCAGATCTGGTCATTTATCGCTCCCGGACTCTATCAGCACGAAAAACGCTACATCGTTCCCTTTGTCCTGGTCAGCAGCCTCTGTTTCGCGACCGGGGCTTTTTTCGGTTACCGTTTCGTCTTTCCCATGGCATTCAAGGTGCTGATCGAATTCGGCACCGGCAGCGGCGAACTCAGCGCCATGCTTTCGATGGGCTCCTACCTGTCTCTTTCCAGTAAGCTGCTACTCGCTTTCGGCCTGATCTTCGAGCTTCCGGTGGTGATCTTCTTTCTCGCCCGCATGGGGATCGTCGACCACAAAATGTTGGCGCGCAACCGCAAGTTCGCCCTGCTCGCCGCGTTTCTCACCGGTGCCATGCTGACCCCCCCGGACGTTTTCTCGCAAACGGCCTTGGCGCTGCCTTTTATCATCCTCTATGAAGTCGGCATCATCGTCGCCCGCCTGTTCGGCAAACGCAAGGATGCTGCGGTTGACGGGCCTGCCGACGCTGCGCCGGCAGAATAGTCTCTGCCCAGCAGTTTCAAGAGCTAGAACCGCCTGAACCCCGACGGCCACTCTTGTTTTTCAGGCATTACCGGCTACAATATCGGCAACTTTACTTTTCCTAGGAGCTGCTTATGTTCCTCGATTATCTCGCCGGCCTGTTGCGCGACAACCAGGCTCTGCTCTTCTTTGTCGTACTCGGCTTCGGCTACCTGCTCGGCAAGATCAAGATCAAGGGTTTCGAGTTCGGCCCGGTCGCCGGAGTGCTGTTTGTCGGCCTGGTGTTCGGCCATTACGGCTACGGCAAGGACCTGCCGGTGCAGAGTATCGGCTTCATGATGTTCATTTTTTCGGTCGGTCTGCAGGCCGGCCCGCGCTTCTTTTCCGTCCTTATGCAAGACGGGCTGCGCTACTTCGTCCTTGCCCTGGTGGTCGCCGCCAGCGGCTTTGCCGTGGCGACGGTGACCACGCAGCTGTTCGCTCTCGAGCCGGGCTCCTCCGCAGGTGTCCTTGCCGGGGCACTGACCACGACCCCGACCCTGGCCGCCGCAGAGGATGCGATCCGCAGCGGCACAATCCTGCCGCCGGAAGGCTTCTCCAAAGAGATGATGTTGAGCAACATCATGACCGGCTACGCGATCACCTACCTGTTCGGCCTGATCGGCCTGATCCTGCTGATCCGCCTGATTCCGATCGTCACCAAGGTCGACCTGGTGGATGAAGCCAGGGCCCTGGCCGGCGAGGACATGGGGTCAACCAGCAACCAGATGGCCGACTTCGGCAAGATCGTCACCCGGGCCTACCTGGTCCAGAGGGAGGACTTCGTCGGTGCCCCCCTGGGGAGTTATCAGCAGGATATCGGTGCCGTTACCGTCCACAAGATCAAACGCGAAGACGAGTTCATCCCGGTCACCAGCGACACGGTCCTGCAGATCGGCGACAAGGTCTCTTTTGTCGGCACCCAGAACCGCTTGATCATGGCCCCGGAGAAAATCGGCCCAGAGATCGTCGATGCGGACCTGCTCGATGCCGGAACCGAGTCCTGTCTGATCGTGATCACGCGCAAGAAAGCCATGGGCATGACCATCAGCCGCAAGAGTATCAGCCATAAATACAGATGTATTCTGGCAGAGGTGAAGCGCCTGGGGGTTGCCGTGCCACTCGACCCGCATGTGGTTCTGCAACGCGGCGACGTCCTCAATGTAACCGGTCCGATTAGCGACATCGAGCGCATGCAGAAAGCCTTTGGCCATGCCGAGCGCGACCTCGATGAAACCGACCTGCTGACCTTCGCCCTCGGCATCGCCGCCGGCATCCTGGTCGGCAGCTATTCCATCCGGGTGATGGGTGTCGAGGTTGGCCTCGGCACCGCCGGCGGCCTGCTGACCGTTGGCCTGGTGATCGGCTTTTTGCGTTCGATTCACCCGACCTTCGGCCGCATGCCGAGCGCGGCCCGTTACGTGTTGATGGAGCTTGGCATGCTCTTCTTCATGACCGCCATCGGCCTCAAGGCCGGCCACGGGATCGTTGCGGCGCTCGAGCAGTCCGGCGTGGCACTGATCGCCGCAGGAATGCTGACCACGGTGATTCCGGTTGTGTTCTGTTATTTCTTCGGCCGCAAGGTGCTTAAAATCAATCCGGTTCTGCTCCTCGGCGCGCTCACCGGGGCGATGACCAGCGGCGCCTGCCTGAGCATCATCAACAAGGAGGCCCAAAGCACGATCCCCTCGCTCGGCTACACCGGTGCCTATGCTTTTGCCAACATCTTCCTGACCGTTGCAGGCAGCCTGATCCTGCTGATCTAAACCCCTAGCATGATGACCATCTACGCCTTAAGAGCCTGCCCCGATCAGCCTGGGTCGTGCACCATCAACTAAAAAACGGCACCGTTGCAGCGCTGACCAGAGAAGGTCATGTCGCATATCGATGCCGTTTCTTACGTTTCGCAACAAAAGCTTTTAACCGGTCGGGCAAAAGCCCGCGCCGAGACTACTGCAATTCTGCATCGATCGCTTTGCGGAACCCCGCGAGGCTGCGATCCTTGAGTTGTACGCCGTTGATGTAAACCGCCGGTGTGCCCCGGACACCGGAGCTGGTTCCCAGCTGCATGTCGGCGGCAATCTCCTGCTGCAGCGCCGGGTCCTGGATATCTTTGTCGAACCGCTCCATATCGAGGCCGACGCTTGCGGCCAATGCGCGGATTTTTTCATCGTTGAGCTGGTTGTAGTTGGCAAACAGCTGATCATGTAACGGCCAGAACTTGCCCTGGTTGCGCGCGGCAATACTGGCAACGGCTGCCTGCCGGGCAAACTTGTGCATGCTGAGCGGGAAATGTTTGAAGACCACACGCACCTGTTTCGGATAGGCCTGCATGATTTGCTCGATCGTCGGCACCAGCCGGGCGCAGTAGGGGCATTGGAAATCATCGAACAGCACGAGGGTCACCGGAGCATCGGCAGGGCCCTTGGTCGCAGAATTGTTCACCGGCAATTCGTAGACGACCGACAGGTCGATAAGCTGCAGTTCATTTCTCTTGGCATTGCCGAGATAGAGTCGTTTGCCGTCGGGAGAGACTTCAAGCGTGGTCACATCCGGGTCGGCCTGGAAGCGCTCCTGGATCTCGCCGTTGGCAGAAAGGATCTGGACCGTACCGCCTTCGAGCAGAACGAACAGCCGGCCATCGCTGACACTCTGGGCGATGTCAAGCGGCGTCTTGCCAAGCGGTTGGCGTTTATTCAGTTCAACCTGCATTTCAGCGCCAACTGATACCGCGGTCAGAATGAAACCAAGCATCAGCAGGGCAACACGAATTTTTTTAGTCATTACAACCTCTCGCTGCAGAATATGTTTTGTATGAACATCAGTTTGATAATGATGACCAATCCTATAATGACCCTCGGCGGCATCTGATGTCAATCGCTTCGTGCGACGCCCCTTGACATTCAACCCGCACAGCGGCATAACTTGAAGCGCTATGACAACTCCGGCCCTGGCGATACACAACCTGTCGAAAGAGTATGACGGCATCCTTGCGGTGAACGATATTTCCTTTACCATCGAACCGAGTGAAATTTTCGGCCTGCTCGGCCCGAATGGTGCCGGCAAGAGCACGACGATCAACATGATCGGCGGGGTCACGCACATCGGCAGCGGCTCGATCGAGGTTTTCGGCCATGACAACCGCAGAGATTATCGTCTTACCCGACGTATGGTCGGTGTCATGCACCAGGAGATCGTGATTGACAATTTCTTCACGATTGACCAGGCCCTGCGTTTTCACGCCGGCTATTACGGTGTCCCCGACGACGCGGAATGGCGACAGAACCTGATTGAACGGCTCGGGCTCAAGCCTCATCTGCACAAGGTCATGATCAAACTCTCCGGCGGTCTCAAGCGACGTTTCATGATCGCAAAAGCCCTGATACACAAGCCGAAGCTGCTGATTCTCGATGAGCCGACCGCAGGTGTCGACGTCGAACTACGCCATACGCTCTGGGATTTCGTGCGCGAAATCAACCGGCAGGGCACCACCATACTGCTGACCACGCATTACCTCGAAGAGGCCGAACAGATGTGCAACCGGATTGCCATTATGCACCATGGCAAGCTGATCGCCATGCAGTCAACGGCCTCCCTGTTGAAAGAGCTCGGCACCCGAAGCATCCTGGTTTACCTGGAGAGGCCGCTTGAACAGCTTCCCGCAGGCCTCTGCTGCCAAAGCGCCGAACTGAACGAGACCGGGACAACCCTGCAACTGACCTTGTCGGCCAGTCAAACGACCGGCGAATTATTGAAGACGCTGTGCGACCTTGGTCTACCAATCGCCGATATTGAGACCCAGACAGCCGGACTTGAAGAGATCTTTTTACAGATCACTCAGGCCGGCGGCGAGACGCCATGAACCAGCAACCGGAACCGACATTCATCAACTGGCTGCCCTTTTATACCCTGCTGCAGAAGGAGATCCGCCGTTTCCTCAGGGTTGCGTCCCAGACCCTCGTGACGCCGGTGATCACCGCCTCTCTTTATCTCTTCATCTTCGGTGCGACCCTGGGCGAACGCATCAGCGTCCTGGAGGGTTTCAGCTACGCGCAATTTGTCATTCCGGGGCTGATCCTGATGGGGGTCATCAACAATTCCTTTTCCAACGTCGCGTCATCGTTATTCATGTCGCGTTACCTGGGCAACATCGTCGACCTGCTGGTCACCCCGATCACCCCGGCACAGTTTATCCTGGCCTATACCCTGGCAGCCATGCTCCGCGGCCTGGCCGTCGGTACAATCGTCTGGGTCATTTCATGTGTCTTTGCGACCATGCCCTGGGCACATCCGCTGGCAGCAATCAGCATGGCTTGCCTGGCCAGTTTCCTGTTTGCCCAGTTCGGCATCATAGCGGCGATTCACGCCGATAACTTTGACTCATTGTCGATGTATACCAACTTCATCATTCTGCCGCTGATCTATCTCGGCGGGGTTTTTTACCCGATCTCGATCCTGCCGCCGCTGTGGGCGAAATTATCACACCTGAATCCTCTGTTTTATCTGATCGACGGATTCCGCCATGCCCTGCTCGGCGTCGGGGATTTGTCGTTTGCCGTTGCATTCGGCGTTGTCGCAGCCATGGCCCTGGTTCTTTTCTGCTGGGCGGCAATCCTGATCAAGCGAAGCTACCGGCTGCGAAACTGAGCCAAACTTTAATGATAGAGAACAATAGATAGTCCGTCTGTTGCCCTGTGTTTCATAGAACCCCAGCGGACAGGGAAGAAAGAAAAACTCGCATTAAGTGCAAGTTTGTCAAAATTTTGAAGGCCCGTTCAACGAGTTGAACGGGCCTTGTTTTGATCGACATGCTTTACCGGTACCGCCGACTATTCGTGCGCAGAGACTGTACTCTCCTGAGGCTTGTCCGACTGAACCATGCTCTGGATCAAAACTTCGGCGCCGATTGTCGCTGCATGCCGCACCAAGCTGTCGGCCCGATCGC
>JBFLJZ010000178.1:0-5397 GCA_040882925.1 Desulfuromonadales bacterium | reverse complement strand
GGCGAGCCACAATCCTGCCAATTTCAATGGCATGAAGCTGGTGCGCGAGGAGAGCCGGCCGATCAGCGGCGACAGTGGTCTTGACGTGATCCGTCATTTGGCCGAAGAAGGCAAATTCAATGACCCGGAACGCATCGGGACAGTTTCGCCTTACGAGCATCGCGTCGCTTACATCCGACATCTGCTGAGCTATATCGACACCAGCGTACTCAGGCCATTCAAGATCGTGGTCAACGCCGGCAACGGCTGTGCCGGTCCGGTGCTGGACCTCCTCGAGAAACAGTTGCCGCTGGAGATGACCAAGATATGCCACGAGCCGGACGGCACTTTCCCGAACGGTATCCCGAATCCGTTGCTGCCGGAAAATCGTAGTGCCACAAGCGATGCTGTGTTGGCCAACGGCGCCGGATTGGGCATCGCCTGGGACGGTGATTTTGATCGCTGCTTTTTTTTCGATGAGCAAGGCAGGTTTATCGAAGGGTACTACATTGTCGGCCTGTTGGCCGATGCGTTTCTGGTCAGGCAGAAGAATGAGAGAATTATCCATGATCCGCGCCTGACCTGGAACACCATTGACATTGTCGAAAAAGCCGGTGGACAGGCCGTGATGAGCAAGACCGGTCATGCCTTCATCAAGGAACGCATGCGCACCGAAGATGCGGTTTACGGTGGCGAGATGAGCGCTCATCACTATTTCCGCGATTTTGCCTATTGCGACAGTGGTATGATTCCATGGCTGCTGGTGATCGAGATGATGTGTCGCCAACGCAAGCTGCTTTCCGAACTGGTCGGCGAACGCATGGCCAGGTTCCCGGCAAGTGGTGAAATCAACCGGGTTCTGCCGGATCCGCAGGCCGCCATTACCGCAGTGGAACAACAATACACTGCCAACGCAATCAATATCGACCGGACCGACGGATTGTCCATTGAATTTGCCGATTGGCGCTTCAACCTGCGCATGTCGAACACCGAACCGGTGGTTCGACTTAATGTCGAATCCCGTGGTGACCCTGATCTCATGGCAGAAAAGACCCAGGAGTTATTGAATTTCCTTGAGGACATTCAATAACTCAGGGACGCGGAACGAGTGACGCGAAAGTTAAAAGGGTCAGATCTTGGCAACCACAGATAAAGTTGGATGAACACAGATGAAGAATCAACCTGTGAGGTTTTATGGAATCAACGAATGTAATGAACCGCGTTCCGCATCCCGCGTTCCGCGTCCCGGATTCTAAAAGAATCCTGGTGACCGGCGCCGCAGGTTTTATCGGCTTTCATCTCTGCCGGCGGTTACTAGAGCGCGGCGACCAGGTGACGGGTCTGGACAATCTCAGTGATTACTATGATGTATCACTTAAAGAAAGCCGCCTCAAGTTACTGGATAAATACGAAAATTATTCTTTTGAAAAGTGTGATATCGCTGATCGTCGCGAGACCGATAAGATCTTTGCCGGACAACAATTTGATGTCGTGGTCAACCTTGCAGCACAGGCCGGCGTCCGCTATTCCCTGACGAATCCGCATGCTTATATCGATGCCAACGTTGTCGGTTTCATGAACATTTTGGAAGGTTGCCGGCAACAGCAGATCGGTCACCTGGTCTATGCCTCTTCTTCTTCGGTCTACGGTGCAAATACCCGCATGCCGTTTTCGGTGCATGACAATATCGACCACCCGGTTTCACTCTATGCTGCGAGTAAAAAGGCCAATGAATTAATGGCGCATACCTATGCCCACCTCTACGGGATACCCTCTACCGGACTGCGCTTCTTCACAGTATACGGCCCGTGGGGACGCCCTGATATGGCTCTGTTCCTGTTTACCAGGGCCATCCTGGCGGGTGAGCCGATCAATGTCTTCAATCATGGGCGCATGCGCCGTGATTTCACTTATATCGATGATATCGTCGAGGGTGTCGTGCGAGTCCTGGACCGACCTGCACAATCCAATTCTGACTGGTCCGGTGACCAGCCGGATCCCGGTACCAGCTCGGCTCCATACCGTGTGTACAACATCGGCAACAACAGCCCGGTTGAGCTGATGCACCTGATCGGGACCCTCGAGCAGGCACTGGGCAAGGCCGCCATAAAGAACTTCATGCCGATACAGCCCGGCGACGTCCCTGCAACCTGGGCCAATGTCGACGACCTAAGCGCCGATGTCGGCTTCCGTCCGGAAACACCGATCGAGGTCGGTGTACAAAAATTTGTCGAATGGTACCTGGAATATTATACGTAAATCGATGGTGCGAAGTGCGAGACGCGAGATGTTAGAAGCGAAGTGCGAGACGCGAAGTGCGAGACGCGGACATTCCGTATAAACCTTTTTTCTATAATGACTTAGCGGATAATCGCTGAGATAAATATTGGCTATTAATAAAAAACCTTGCCTTTTCTCACCTCGAACCTCGCTTCTCAAGGATCCCTAATGAGTTCAATCGTTGCCATAGTCGGTCGACCCAATGTCGGCAAATCAACGCTGTTCAACCGCATCCTGGGGCGGCGTATGGCAATTGTCGAAGATGTCCCCGGCGTCACGCGTGACCGGAATTACGCTGAAGTGTCCCGCTACGCCAAACGTTTCACCCTGATCGATACCGGCGGTTTCGAACCGAGCAGTAACGACCGCCTGTTGGCCCAGATGCGCGAGCAGTCACAACTGGCGATCGAAGAGGCGGATGTGATTCTTTTCGTCATGGATGGCAGGGAAGGACTCAATCCGGCGGATGAAGAAGTCGCCGACATGCTTCGCCAGATCGACAAACCGGTTTTGTTCGTGGTCAACAAAGTTGATGGTCCCGGCCAGGAGGCCACTCTCGGTGAGTTTTATGCTCTCGGTGTCGGTGACCTTTACCCGATCTCTGCGGAACATCGGCTTGGTGTCGGCACCCTGGTCGATGAGATTCTGGAACTGCTGCCGGAGCGTGACGAAGACCAGGATAACCTTCCGGAGACACGCCTTTCGATCATCGGTCGGCCGAATGTCGGCAAGTCCTCTCTGATCAATCGCTTGCTCGGTTATGAACGGGTTGTTGCCAATCCGACGGCCGGGACAACCAGGGACAGCGTCGATACACCGTTTACCTACAATGGAAAACGCTATGTTCTGATCGATACTGCCGGTATCCGTCGTAAGGGCAGGGTCTCACAAAAGCTGGAGAAATACTCGGTCATCCATGCCATGAAGGCCCTTGACCGTACGCACATTGCCATGCTGGTGATTGACGCCGAAGAGGGGGTGACCGATCAGGACCTGACGATTGCCGGTTATGCTTACGAACGGGGACGGGCAGTCATCCTGGTTGTTAACAAGTGGGACCTGGTCGAGAAAGACAACACGACGATGGGCAATTATGTGAAAAATGTTCGTGGCGCCTTCAAGTTCCTGCCTGACAGTCCGATCCACTTCGTTTCGGCGCTGAGCGGTCATCGGGTCAACAAGATTATGGCCGATGTCGAGATCGTCAGTGGGGAGTTCAATCGCAAGGTAGCAACCGCAGAGCTCAACCGTGTCCTTAAAGATGCCGAGCTCAACCATCCGCCACCGATGTTCCATGGCAAACGCCTGAAACTCTTTTACGCAACCCAGACGGCGGTCCGCCCGCCGACCTTTGTTGTTTTCGTCAATAAATCGGCAGGTATTCATTTCTCTTACGAGCGTTACCTGGTCAATTGTCTGCGCCAGGCGTTCGGTTTCACCGCCTGTCCGATACGCTTAAAGTTTTCCGACCGGTAATGCCGAGCGGCGCACACGTCTCATCTACCCGTTTCTACGAAAACACCTTTACTTGCACACACTTAATGAAGTATAGTATTTCCTGTTTATTTTCCAATTGTTACAGACTGTTGCGAAGAATTTTAAAGGAATTTTTCAGTAGCTTATGAGCCTTGTCGGTAACCTAGAAGATCTTGGCCTGGGGGAAATCCTTCAGATCGTCAGCCTCAGCCGAAAATCCGGTGTGCTGCAATTGAACAGCCGCGAGCGGGACGGTCGAGTGATTTTTCGTGACGGCCAGGTCATCCGTGCGATGGCTTCGACCTTTCCGGAAAATCTGGGCGATCTCGTTCTGCGCAACGGGCTGGCCGACATGGAAACCCTGAAGCAGGCCCTGGTTATTCAGCAGGAGAGTGATGATGATCGTCGCATCGGTGATATCCTGGTCAGTGAATTCGGGGTTGACCGTGAAGCGATAGAAACGGCCGTACGTGAACAGTTGGAAAAAATTGTCTACAGCTTCTTCGGCTGGGATGAAGGAGCGTTTTCTTTCGAGTTGGGAGACTGTCAGGAGCTGGTCGTGACCAACCTCAACCCACTCCAGTTTATGCTTGACCAGGGCCTCAATCCCCAGTGGTTGGCCATGGAGGGCAGCCGCATCCTCGATGAAAAACGTCACCGTGGCGAGGATGTTGAGGAACAGGGGGAGTCGCTGGTCGATCTTGACGCTTTGATGGCGGAAGTCAAGAATGAGCCCGCCTCGCAACCCGCCTCAGATGTCGCCAAGCAGAGCACCGCTGGCGACGGTCTGTATAACATCGGTGCAGAGTTGCTCGAGGAAATGGGTGAGGTTGCCCCGGGCGTCTCGCCAGAATCTCAGCAGACGCCCGGACTTCATCTGTTGCGAGGTATGCTGCAGGAATTGAACAATCCATCGCTGGGTGGTGGCATCATCCTGTTGATTCTACGTTTTGCCAGCGAGTTGATGAACCGGGCGGTTATCCTGTTGGTCAAAGACGAAGAGATTGTCGGCCTGGGGCAGTTCGGTATTGAACTTGCTAAGGAATCAGCGGATGTCAGGGTACGCAACACGCGTCTGCCAAAAGCCGAGCAGCATGTTTTCACCGACGCCTTGCAAACCTTTGTTCCATACCACAGGACTCCGGCAGACACAGAATGGAACAGTTACCTTTTCAGCCAATTGGGAGGAGAGCATCCTGCGGAAGTGTTCATCGGCCCGCTGATCAGCGAAGGGCGGGTCGTCGCAGTTCTTTATGGCGATAACCTCCCTGAACAGAAGTCGATCGGCGATACGGAATCTCTCGAAATATTCTTGTCTCAGGCTGGCCTGGCGATGGAAAAGGCTCTGCTCGAGCGTCGTATGATGAGCAGCCGCAATGCTGTCTGATCAACCTTAATCAGGGTTGGGGGAGAACTGTTTGTGAGTAAAAAAATTCTGATCGCAGAAGATTCACTGACCATGCGTACGCTGATTGTTTCGACGATCGCCGCCATGGGCGACTATGAGACGGTTGAAGCAGCTAACGGTTTTGACGCTTTGCGAATTCTGCCCCGTGAAAAAGTAGACCTGATCATAACCGATATCAATATGCCTGACATCAATGGCCTTGAACTGGTCAGTTTCATCAGGAATAATGAGAATTACTGCGAAACCCCCCTCGT
>JBFLJZ010000177.1:0-6070 GCA_040882925.1 Desulfuromonadales bacterium | reverse complement strand
CAGCCTGCTTCTTGGTCCAGCCGGCGCCGGCGACGAAAAGCAGCTTGGCATCGGGGCGGATCGTCTGGGCATCGCTGTCCGGAGTCTGCACGCCGACGACCTCGGTGCGTTTGCGGTCAGCGCCGAGGCTGACCTCGATCGCTTGCACGTTTGCCGACCCGGCGGGACCTTGCCAGGGGTCGAAGACGCCCGGATCGATCACCAGAAACCAGGGACGATGGGCGCGTGAGAGTCTGGCGACCATGCGTTGACGATAGTACCAGCGCTGCACCTGTAAGGTGCCATCGACGATTTCGATGCCGGTGATGTGGGTTTCGATCCGTCCGTCACAGCGAAAAGCCGCGCCTGGCAGGCAGCGGGAAAAGCGCGAACTGGTCGGAGCGAGGACCAGAGTCGGGTCAGCTGCTTTGACCAGCGCCTCCACCGCAGCCACATCCGAGGCGTAGCGAGACGCAGCGAAATCTTCTCCGCTCACAGTGAGGATGCCGCTGGCGCCGCACGCGGCAAGGCTGTCTGCCGCCGCCTTGACCTCAGCGCCGACCAGTCCCACGGTCAGGACCGCATTTTCGAGGTCGGCGGCCGCCTGCAGGGCTGCATTGAGTGCTTCATAGGCGGCCTTCGGCAACGAACCGTCATCCTGGGTATGAGCAAGCAATAGGATTTTTTCCATGTCAGTCTCCATCTGGTTATTCGCAGCACCGCAATGCGGCACGAAATATCAGGTTTTAAGCCAATCGAAAATCTCCCGGGCAATCTCTTCTGCCGGAGTGTCCTTGACGACACGCGTCTCCCTGCGCTGTTTGGGCAGATCGACTGTCGCGAACTGCACGCCGCCAACGCCGACCTGGACGGCCTGGGCCTTCTGCAGTGCGGGCATCACGGTGCGCATGTTCATCATACCCACCTGGGGGTTGTTCGGCGGCTCAGGCAGGCTGCCGGTGGCCCAGCCGAGCATCGCCGGCACACCGGCGCACCTCGACACCTGGTACTGGCCGGCCTCGATCCGTTCAAGGATCTCCATGGAACCGTCGCTGTTCACGGTCAGCTGGTCAACGGCCAGGAACTGGTCGACAATGCCGAGACGTTCGGCGACCATCTGCATGGTCACTCCGGAATCGCGTGAAGCGGAGGCACAGCCACCGAACAGTAGCATGCGCGAGCGGTCCAGACCTTCGATGTCGCCGATGGCGTCGGCCAGCGTCGCCGCCACGTCGTATGGATCGGTAAAACCACCGGCCGAGCCATCAATCGCAACCAGTTCGAAAGAGACCTTCTGGGCAATCGACATCATCAGCTGCTGCAACTTGGCTTTCGGCCCGAGGCTGACCAGCCAGACCTTGCTGTCCGGTACATTTTTGGCGAGATGGGCTGCCTCGTAAAGCGCGTGTCCTGCCCAGGGGTCGAGCACTGCCGGCAGCATCATTTCGTTTTTCAGCACCGGCCCGGCGGGACTATCCATCGGTTCGAGGGTCTGCAGCGGGTCGGGGACCAGGCTGCCGCAGACGACGATATGCAATCCTTGACTCATCGTTTCTACTCCTCCACTGGTTTCATGGTTTGATCAGTTTTCCGCCGAATGCAAGCCGCCCGAACCGGATGCGAAGCTGACATTACTGCGCATCGGATCATCGGCCCGGCCGGTTGTGCAGTTCCACATGCAGATGCCGCAGTGGATGCATTTCTCCCGGTCGAACTGCGGCACACCGCCCCCTTCGGCAGCATAGATGGCCTGGCCCGAGCACATCGCCACGCAGATCTGGCTTTCGCACGCATCGCATGCGCCCGGATCGACGAAATAAACGTGGTCGGCAAATCCGGGTGCCGCCTGGACCTTGCCGCCGATCAGCAGCGCGTCCTGGTGCGACAGCAACAGCTCTCCATCATATTCGATCGGCGGCCAGCCGAGCTTGTCCATCAGCGGTTCGAAGGGCGGCTTGCCGTTTTGCCGGCACTCCTCGACGATCGCGTCGATTTGCGCCGCGCTGAGCTGCTCGCGTAGATAGTCCCTGTATGAGGGAATCCGCTCCCAGGGACGGCGGAAAACACCGCCGACGTTGAAACGCCCGTTGCTGATCCCTGACAGCGCCATACCGACCAAACCGGGAATCATGCCGCGGGTAAACCCATCCCGGGCTTTTTTGGCGATCCTGGCGTCGTTTTCCACCCAGCTGGCGCGGCGTCTGGCGAGGTAGGTGCGTTCCAGGTTGGCGCGGCTGTACGGTTCGCCGGATTTCTCCAGTTCAATGACGGCCTCGGCAAGCTGGACGCCGGTCGCCCAGGCCTCGTCGAGTCCGGAACCGCTGAGCACGTTGGTGCTGCCCGAACCTTCGCCAATGCGGGCGAAGCCGTCTCCGGCCAGCAGCGGCTCGCCGCGTTGTCCGGATTCCTGCAGCGACTTGGCTCCCCAGGAGCGCAACCTGCCGCCCTTGAGATGTTTCCAGATGGCCGGATGCTGCATCCAGTACTGCAGCAGCCGGTAGGTGGAACGAACCGGACTGTCCAGCCAGGACGGCACAAAGATGCCAAGCGCGGCGACGCGGTCGGGGTAGACGTAGAGAAAACCGAAAATCTCCGGTTCGGGATAGCCGAGAGTATGCAGCACAAAGCCCGGCTTCAGGGTACAGTCTTCCGGCAGTTCGACGACGAACTTCATGCCGCCGGCCCACTCATCCTGGTGATGACCGTCCGGCAGGCCGAAGTGATCGTCGAGTTTCTGCCCGACCGGGCCGACCGGGCCGTCGCCGACCACGCTGAGCGCCGCACGGATATCCATGCCCGGCATGTAACCGGGCCCCGGACGGCCATCAAGCTCGACACCCTGATCAACCAGGCGGATGCCAACGACCCGATTCTCTTCGATAAGGGGTTCGGAAACCGGCATGCCGGGCCAGACCTGGACCAGGCCTGAGCCGATCAACTGGCTGCCGATCCACTGCGAGAACTGGCCGACAGAGAGCACCAGGCCGCCTTCCTTGCACAGGAAACGCGGTATATAAGGCAGCTTGACCGCATGATCCCTGCAACCAAGCAGGCTCAACAGGCCGTCGAGCAAGCGTATCCCCTTGCTGCGGCGGCTTTTGCCGAGCGGGTCTTGCAGAAACAGAACCTGCTCCTCGGAGACGGAGGCTGCCATCGGCATCTGCGCCGGATCGAGGTCGGGCAGGCTCTCCCGCAGTGCTTTGCCGCGGGTCACCACTCCTGAAACGCCGAAGCCGATATCGTCGGCGCGTTCGTAACAGACGACCTGCAGCGGCATTCCGGGCATGACCTTGCTTTCGAGCAGGACAGAACCGTCTTCGGCGGTCATCGCCTGGCTGAGGGTGTGCATAAATCCTGCCGTAGCCGGGCCGAAGCCGACGCAGGCGATATCAACTTCCATCGTCTGACGATCAATAGTCATGTCGATTTCCCCGTCAACGTGGGTAGTCGAGGGCTTCGGGTATCATCACCTGAGCGAGGGCGGCAGCCGCCCGGTCTTTCGACAGGCGTGAACCGGTCAGACAGACATCGAGCCTGGCGCGCAGTTTGACAAACCCCGAACGGCAGCTTTTCGCGCAGGGACCTGCCTTGTCGATATGCGTGCCGTCGGTTTCGATGGTGTTGCCGAAACCCCGGCCGTAGCTGGCAATACCAGGCATGATCGCATCGAGGGCATCAAGCTGTTCACCCTCAAAGCAGTTCTCGTGCTCTTCGTCATCCCAGCCAGGATGGCCATGATAACCGTAAGCCAGTTCGGCACAGATCCTGCCGACTTCACCGGCGGCGCGAGCCGCCTGAACATGGCACAGGTCACTGAAGAAGTTCACATATCCCTCGAGCCCTTCGGCGACGACCGGGTTCAACAGACCCTTCTCTTCGAGTTCGAGCATGTCAAGGATCTGGCAACGCGACGCCAGCAGCCAACAGAGCGCATCGGCGAACGGGAAGACCACGCCGTGCCGCGAACTGTGGAAGAGCGGTTTGCCGTCGGCGTCCTCGGTTTTCTGCAGATAATCGAGGGTCCACAACCAGAGGTTCATCGAGCTGGCCAGGGTGCAGGCGCCCGAGGCGGGATGGGTGCTGGCGATCTTGCGCAGTTCGGCGATCCACTGGCGGAACTGGAACAGGAACAGTTCGTTGGTCATGGTCATACTCAACTGGCGGCGCTGTACGGCCTCGGGGCCTTCGTAAGTGGCTTCGAGCTGGGCGTCCATCCACTTCTGGCCGAGGAAGCCGGGGCAGTCTTCGGTGATGCCGTAGCCGCCCATCAGACTGACGGCTTCACGCAGAATGGTGGCGCCGTGACCGGTGTTCCAGAGTTTGCCCGCCGGACAGAAGACATTGGCCAGCGAGTCCGTGATCAGGAACTGGACAAGCGTGTCGTTCTCCAGTTCCTGCAGGCGTGCGGCATCCTGCTCCTCGACCGGCCGGGTCTTCATCTTGAGATACTCAAGTGCGTCCTCCTGAACCTTGCGGAACACCTTCAGCTGGGCACGGCCCTTGATCCCCTGTTCGGCAAAGAAGCGTTCCTTGTCTTTTTCGATCACATCGAAATCATCGAACAGACGTGCCGAAAAGAAGCCCAAAGCACTGCCCGCCTCACCGGCCGCCCAGATGTCGACCAGGCGTTGCAGGCAGTCCTCTTTCTGTTGCAGGCCGAGATCGTAGCGCGGCGTCCCCGGCGAGGTCGAAGCGCCGCCGCGGAAACGCTGCCGATGGTAGCGGATAATCGGCTCAGGCGCAGAGAGCAGCTTGGCCGAGCTCATGATGCCGACCGGGACGCGGGTCCTGCGAAACACTGACTCGATAATCTCCGCGTGGCTGTAGTTGGGGATAATCACGCCGTCCTTGACGGTATAACCGCCGATGATGCGGTCGGCGGGAATTTGCAGATTGAAAGCCGGATCCCGGGTCGACGAGAGCTGGTGAACCAGCTTCTGGGTTGGTGTGCCGCGATCATAGAGTCCTGGATCATCCTCTTCCAGAATGACCATGCAGCTCCCCTTGATCCGTTCATCGTCGGAATCGACGGCCGCCGTGACAAAGTTGGCGAACCCCATATTGGTGATGAAACGACCGCGCTTCTCGACATGGAAAACCGGGTCCTGACCATCCTCCCAGGAATCGATGCGCAATTTACCCGAGACCACCCCGGTATCGACGCCGACAAAGGGCAGCGGTTCGGTCAGGGCGAAGGCACCGCGCTTGACCTGGCGATCTTCGCCGGGCTGGGGGGGGACGGCCATGCGCATATACTTGCTGCGCTGCTCGGGCGTACCCTTCTCGTGGATTGGCGAGAGGCCAAGATTGCTGGCCAGGGAGGAGGTCGCAGCGCCGCCATCGACCCATGCGAGCTCGTAAGCGACTAGCGCCAGGGCGAGATTTTTCGGCCCTTCGATAAAGCCGCCGTCGGCCGGGTCCATGAAGACCTGGGTGAGCCCGGCTTCGTCGAAAGCAGTGAGGATACTGTTTTTCTCGGGAGTCCAGTCGTGCGTGTTGCGGGCACCGTTCGCGACGAGGTTGGCAATCAGACCGCGAGCCACTTCACGGGTCGACTGCACCACCATCTGCAAGTCGTAACGATCACTGAAGCGCCACATCACCTGGCGGACGTCATCTCCCGGCAAAGTACTCATCAACTGTTTACTTCGTTCAGCCTTAGTGCTCTTGTTCATTGGCACTTCTCCCTTGAAAAATAAATCGCCAGTTAAATATACGGTTAGATTATCGAGACAGAGACAGAGGGCTTAAACAGAAAAATCAGCACGTCATTCTAACGGAAGGGGGTGGAGTCTCCAAGCAAAAAAGCTGCCTATCTGCTCATCGCCTGGCAAACCGAATAATCCGGGTCAATGACCGGGAAGAAAGATTCCGCTGCCGACCAAAAGTGCCAGGGGCTCACTCTAGAATATGAGTTAAACTCTTTAGTAATCAGGAGTCTGGTCGTAGGTTCATCAAAGAAAATGCCCGGTGATCAATGCATAAACCATCTCCCGGAGATATAATCTTTCATCTAATCAACGACAACCCACCCTTTGAACAGGGGGAAATAAAGCGCTGTCCGGGCGGCCTGCTCCGGATACAGATTTCT
>JBFLJZ010000176.1:0-3229 GCA_040882925.1 Desulfuromonadales bacterium | reverse complement strand
CCCGGTCGGTATATAGTGAGGCAAAGCACATTCGGCAGGCATCCAGCAGCTCCTCGTCGCCGCAGATATTGAGATAGGTCTCCTGCTGACCGGCAAAGCTTGCATCGGGCAAGTCCTCGGCAGTTGCGCTGCTGCGAACGGCAACGGCAAGCTCTTCATCGCAGCGTTGACACAGGGTGTGATACGCCGTACTGATTTGCTCTTTGAGCAATCGGGGCCAACGGCCGCGCCGGATCAATCGGCGAATGGTTTCTCCTGCTTGATGCAGCGAGATGTCTCCAGCATGATACCCCTCGAGGCACGACGGGATTTTTTCGTCGAGGCCATTCTCGGAGAGGAAATACCGATAAGCAGCTGCCGTCGTGGCAAATCCCGGGGGAACCTTGATGCCGGCTGGCCTGAGGGCCCCGACCATTTCACCGAGAGAGGCATTCTTGCCGCCAACCAAGGGGATGTCTTGCTTTTTGAGTTCCTCGAACCAGCGGATATACTCTGCTTGAAGTGACATCGGGCGCTCCGTTTATAGGACCTGTCATGACAAATCTGGTCATCTGACGGCAGCGTGTCACTCCTCTGCAACAAATAACCGGTCAAAGTTTATCTCAACTCGATGCCATTGATACTTGGCCGGTCACTGATAACTCATCGCAAAGGCTTGTCTGCGGATCGCGCCTATGGCGCTGTGAGCCAACCCTCCCACGCCAATTTTCGCCAAGAAAACCGTCTTGTTCCCATTATAAGTTAGAAAAGTCGCTTGACAAGATGGTGGTCATATTGAGGCCGGTCTGGCCAAGCTTGTCCGCTTGGACTGCAACGTTTAACTGACGCTTTGTGAAGCACGGCACTTGTGATATTTTCCAACGATGGGTGAATCTCTGCTGTCATTGCTGTTTGCGTTCTCATTGATCTTCCTCGGCTCCCTGATCGGCGGGCGGCTGGCGTCGGCGGCCCATATCCCGCGGGTCACAGGCTATCTGCTGACCGGTCTGGTGATCGGTCCCTCGTTTGCCCACCTGACCGGTTTGCCGGTGTTGCTGCCACCGGACGTTCTGCTTGAGCTGCGCCCGTTGTCGGAAATTGCCCTGGCCCTGATCCTGATGCACATCGGCGGGCTGTTCGAAATCAGATATCTCGATCGATGGCGGCACCGTATCCTGCTCTTTTCCGCCAGTGAGATACTGCTGACCTTTGTTCTGGTTTCCAGCACTGTTCTGCTCGTCAATCTGGTGGTTTTGCAGAAAGTTTTGCCCGGTTTGTCACTCTGGCAGACCTCTCTGGCTTTTTCCCTGTTCCTCGGCGTGATTGCCATAGCGACGGCCCCTGCTGCAACCCTGATGGTGATCCGTGAATACGAGGCCGAAGGGCCGGTCACCGGAGTGGTCCTGACCCTGGTCGGTTTCAATAACCTGGTCTCGGTTCTCGGCTTCGCCGTGCTGGCCCACATCTTCGTCTTTCCGGGCGAGAACCTTGGCCTGCTCTTTGTGCGCATGGGTGGGCCAGTGCTGATCGGCGCGGTTGTGGGATTTGCCATGTCAGTGTGGGCGCAGCGTCTGGAACTGCCGAGTGAGAACAAGATTCTCATGCTCGGCGGTGTGGCTGTCAATGTTGCCCTCTGCCGTGCGCTGCAGATTGACCCGCTGCTTTCCAGCTTGGTCCTGGGGATGACGCTGGCGAACAGTTGCCCTCGCTGGAACCGCTTGCAGGAGAATATCCGCCAGGTCGATTATCTGCTCTATGTCGCTTTCTTCGTCCTGGCCGGTGCCAACCTGCACATCGAAACCTTGACGCATATCGGGCTGCTCGGTGTGGCTTACGTGGTTGCCCGTACTGCCGGCAAATGGATCGGTGCGGCCATCGGCGCCAGGCTTGGCTCTTTCGGCCCGAACGAGAGGGCGTACATCGGTTGGACCCTGATGGCCCAGGCCGGGGTCGCAATCGGCCTGGCCAGCCAGCTCGCACATCACTGGCCCGGCGGCGGCAAACTCCTGGAAACGATCGTGCTCGGCTCAGTAGTCGTCTTCGAACTGGTCGGCCCGCTGGCCGTTCGCCACGGCCTGGTCCGTTCCGGTGAAGTGCCGATCCTCGCCCTTTTGCAGAAAAAAGCCCCCGTGGGCGGCCTGGAAGGGATGCACAATGTGGTCGATCATTTTCGCAGCGCACTGGGCGTGCCGACCGGTCATCGGCTTGCAGACCCCGGCGATATCCTGGTGCGGCACATCATGCGCCAGAATGTCGAAACGGTTTTGCACAGCACGCCCTATTACGCACTGCTCAAGCATATTGCCCACAGTCGCTATGACCGTTTCCCGGTGGTCGACGACAACAACCGGTTTGTCGGGGTCATCGATTACACGGAAATTCGCAACCTGCTCTTCGAACCGGCCCTGGTGCCGTTGGTGGTTGCCGGCGACCTGACGACGACGGCATCCTATTGCCTGCGACCGGACCAGCCTTTGCGTGAAGCATTGAAAATTCTGCAACTGCATCGCAATGTCAGCTATTTCCCGGTGGTCGATGCGGATGACCCGCAAAAGCTGGTCGGGATCCTCAACCAGAACGATGTCCTGGCGGCATTTCGTCGTCTTGGACAGGACACCTAGAGCGGCAGAAGTCGGCAGGCTGCAGCGCTGTTATGCAAAATATCTAGACCTCTTGCCGCTTCCGTAGTAAAAAACGAGACAAAATTCAAAACAACCGGAGGATCGTTTGATACCGAAGCAATTACGTATTCACGCCGTTCTGATTGTCGCCTGCCTGGCCATGATTTTGATTCCGCTCTACAACCAGAGTCCGGATGACGAGAAAGTTGAACAGGCCCTGCCTGTCGCTGTTGAGTTTTTGGCATTGATCGACAGCGGAAAATATGCGGAGAGCTGGCAGTCCTCAGCGAGCCTGATGCGGGCAAAGGTGAAGCAGCAAGACTGGATGGATAAACTTGATAAGGCGCGGAGCCTGTCCGGCGGTCTGGTGCAGCGAGTCCAGAAAAGCGCCAGCTATGCCACCGTAGCGAAAGACAGCCCGGAAGGTGAATATATCATGTTGATCTACGAGTCCGATTTCCAGGCAGCTGAAGATGTGTCAGAGTATGTGACCGTGATGCTCGAAGGAGAGGAATGGAAGGTTGCCGGGTATTTTATGCAGCAGTAGAGGGCCGGGTAAAATGATTCCGTGGTTCTTCATAGTTTGATTTTAGGTATCGAAGGGCAACAGATGAAACATCTGTTGCCCT
>JBFLJZ010000175.1:0-6698 GCA_040882925.1 Desulfuromonadales bacterium | reverse complement strand
TTGATGAAGCCAAACACGATGACAAACAGTACCGAAAGGATGGTAAAGATGACGATGTGACGTTTACACCAGTCAAAAATGTTTTTCAGCATGATCTACACCTCGGTTTATATTTTCCTGATATTGCTTATGATGTGAGACAGGAAGGATTAAATCCCGCAAGCCACCGTATAATACACATTTTGCCAATGAATGCAATAGAAAGCTTTGTATACAGTATGCACGTGTACAGACTACGGTTGAGGTTGTTCGCGGCGTTTTTACGGGGGAAAAGAAAAGGGGCTGCCGTCCGGCAGCCCCAGAAAAATTACAGATTTCAGTTGCTTGTTGCTAGTGGCCACTGCCTCCCATGAAGGCAAAGATCATCAGGAAGAGGCAGGCGATGCCGGTAAACAGGGCGATGTAACCGAATGCCTTGAAGCAGAAGTCGTAAAACGGGCCACTGATCTTTTTGCAGACGAAGTCTTCGGTAATGCCCTGCTCCTCATAACGCCGCCACTGGTCGCCACGTTCCTCGATAAATTCCTCTTTCGGCAACTGGCCGTTGAAGATGACAAAGTCCATCGGGAACTTCTCCGGCCGACCATGGGTATTGTAGAAGTGAACGGTGAAGATGAAGCCGGTCGCCAGCAGGGCTTCGTCGGAGTGAACGATCGTCGCAACGTTGAACATCCAGCCGGGCAGGAAGTAGCCGAAGAATTCCGGGAACCAGAGCATCAAGCCGGAGCCGCCGATGGCAAACATACCCCAGAAGACGGCGAGGAAATCGAATTTCTCCCAGTAGGTCCAGCGCTCGAAAGTCGGCTTCGGGCCGAGGAACAGGAACCAACGCACCATACCGGTCACGTCACGGATATCGCGCAGGTTCGGGCAGAGCGAATCCGGGCCGAACAGGCGGGTCAGCCACATGTCTCCCGGGGTCCTCTTCTTTTGCAGGAAGAGGAAGTCGAAGCTCAGGATCAGGGCGGACAGGAAGTAATAGAAGGTCAGAATTGCGCAGCCGCGATGAATCAGACCGGCATAATAGACGCCGCCGAAGAAGTCCATCATCGAGATGGCCCAGCGCTGATCGGCAAACTTGAGCGGCAAGCCAGTCAGGGTCAGGCCGAGGAAGCTGATGATGACGGTCAGGTGCAGGAAGATGTGCCGTGGCTTGAAGCGCACGTACTGTTTGTGCGGCTCACTGATATGGTGTTCTTCTTCTCCCTTGTGTTGTGCCGCAATCTTTTCGCGGTTCTCAACGAAACCGCGGATCATCCAGAGCAGAGTATGGATCCAGAAGACGGCAAAAGTGCCAACCAGCAAGCCGGTCATGCCGATGAAGGTCCAGTACAGGATGGGGTAGTTCTCTTTGTCATGCATGTCACCATGGGAATGATACTTGGCAAACAGTGGTGTGGCATTGGGATGGCACTGGGCACAGGTGCCGGTCAGATTGGCCTCGTTGACGCTGGAATTGGGGTCATCCTTGGGCAGCACTCCATGTGACGTGTGGCAGTCAGCACAGCCGGCAACCTTGTCCGGAGAGCCGAGCTTGAAGCCTTTGCCATGATAACTGGTCAAATAGGAGGCAACGGCGACATTGAACACGCCGTTGCGGGACATCATTTCAGAGTCGCCATGGCATTTCAGGCAGACCTTGGTATGGAATTCACGGTTAACGTGACTGTTCGGATCCCCCAGTTGCTCGATCTTGTGCAGATTGTGGCAATCGTGGCAGGCGGCTGAATCCTGGTTGCCGGCAAGCACGGCCTTGCCATGGATCGAGTCAAGATAATCCTCATGGTCATCGTGGCAGCCGGTGCATTTGGTAATGACCTTGGTCTTATCATTCTTCCAGTAGGTATGCGTGTGAATGTCATCGTGACAGGCAGCGCAAGTGACATCATTGAGTTTGTGTACGCTTGAATAGTGTTCGCTGGTTTCCTTTTTATGGCAGCGAACGCACTTCGGCTCACCGGGGATGACGTCGCCTGCCATGTGTGCATCAAGGGAGGTCACTTCAACGTGGCAGCTGGTGCAGGCATTTGTGCCGTGAACCGACGCCCCGTAGGCGACCGGAGACACCACATCATCATGACATTCCAGACAGACCTCCGGCGCAATGGCCATACCGCTCTCTGCCTGAGCCAGGCCGGCCGGCAGCAACAGAGCCATGACCAACAAAATAAAGGCGAGTGTTCTGCAATTCATGATAGGACCTCCTGATAACCCTGCTCTCCGCGCCCGTCTGACCAGGCCAGAAATGCAATTTATTAAAGCATGAAAATTGAAAAAAAATGAATAAATTAGTGATGTTGTAATATTTAACGCTGTATACAGTATAAGATTAAAAATGATTTATCATAGGCTGGATTAAAAGTCAATCGTGAAAATATGTTAAGGTATATTTTTTATATACACCACTAAAGGCTTGCACCCGGGAAGCGGAATGCATAGGATGCACAGCGACGACAGGTCGCATTTTGGAGGTCATTTGCATGAAGCGTCGTTACGGATTGATCTGGGCTGTTCTGGCCCTGAGTCTTTATGTGGCCGGTGGTCTGCTGATCATGGCCGGCCTGATCCTGATCGGTGTACTCGGAACCCAGGATCTGTGGGGGTGGGGTGAGGCGCGCGGGATCGGTTACATGGCGTTCGGCATCGGCATCTTCCTGTCAATCTTTGGTGTCCTGATTATGCGCATCATGCGCAACCGGGGAGTGGCTTAGAGGACGACAAACTTCACCCGAAGGCTTAGGACCTCAGAGACAATATGAGTCAAACAAAAAAGGGAGCAGCCATATCGGCTGCTCCCCTGTTCTTCTTGCAGAATAAACCCGGTTTAGTTAGCCGACAATCTGTAAGACGGTTTCGGTGAAGGGGTTGGCAAACAGGATGATCATGGCAACAACGAACACGTAGATGCCGAGGGACTCGATCATGGCCAGACCGATCAGCATGATGGTCATGATCTTGCCGCTTGCGCCGGGGTTGCGGGCAACGCCTTCAACCGCCTTCGAGATAGCAATACCCTGACCGATACCGGTACCGAAGGAACCGAGGCCCATGCCGATACCGGCTGCAATTACACACCAAGCGAAAAATTCCATGTTTCTACTCCTTTGTCAGTTTCTGTTTTCCTATACGCTATAGGACTTAAACCCGGGCCATCCGGGATTAGTGAGCTTCCTCGAGTGAGCCGGCGATATAGATCATGGCCAGCAGCATGAAAACGAAAGTCTGGATAAAGGCGACCAGGACACCCATGATCATCATAGGCAGCGGCACGAGGAAAGGGACCAGTGCGAAGAAAACCATCAGCACGATCTCGTGGCCGTACATGTTGCCGAACAGACGCAGAGTCAGTGACAGCGGGCGAGCCAGGTGGCCGACGATCTCGATCGGTATGATGAGCGGTGCAAGCCAGATGACCGGGCCGCAGAAATGCTTGAAATAGCCGATACCGTGCTCTTTCAGCCCGATAATGTGCGTCATGGCGAAGACCGTGAGCGCCATGGCGGCGTTGGTGTTGAGGTTGGCTGTGGGCGGGAAAAAGCCCGGGATCAGCGCGATCAGGTTCGAGACCAGGATAAAGAAGGCGATGGTGGCGAGCAGGGGAAAGTAGGCTTTGCCCTTGGGCCCCATGATCTCTTCGATCATGTTTTCGATACCGTCGACCACCGGCTCGAGGAAATTCTGCAGGCCGGTCGGCACCTGCTTGATGCTGCGCTTGACCAGCACCGCAACCAGGATCAGCAGCGCCATGACCAGCCAGGTGTAGGTGACATGATTGCCGATATGCAGGTGCAGCTGATGCTCGAGCCACTCTAAGAAAAGAAACGGATGAACCATGGTGCTAAAAGCCTCCTTTACCTAAAGGCGCGCTGTAGTGTCAGCCAAAAGAGGTTGATAATCACAACCGATAGACCAATTATCAAGCCGGTCATGTGAATTTTAACGATTCCTACCATTAGCACGGTAACCAGCGCCAAGACAGCCAGCCTGACAATGGACCCGAACTGGTAGCGGACCCTGGCCCCGCCCGCCGGTTGATCCAAAAGACGGATCAGAGAACGTCGCAACCAGAAGAAGCCGCCAATCGCGATCAAGCCGCCAGCCAGGATGCCCAGGCTCATCGCGGGGTTGCGAAAAGGCAGGCTGCCGATCAGCAGCAGGGCCAGAATGATCCAGTTGCGCCGGGCCAGTTGCGCGGGCAGCTGCTCAATCCGGTCCATCAGCTTGCTTGTCCTGTTCTTCCTCTTGATCCTGTTCGCGCAGTGCGCGCCTGGTCAGGATGAAGATGTTGCGGAAGCCTGAGGCAATACCGAACCCGAGCCAGATCAGGGTCATCCAGGGAGACGTCCCTAACCACTTGTCCAGGTAGTAGCCAATGAACAGGCCGATGAAAGAAGCTGCCACCATTGATATCCCCAAACTCGATAAAAAGCCCAGAGATTTCAAGAGTTGACGTTTGTCGTCGGCCATATTAATTGTATACAGAATACACCTGGTTTTTAAGCCCACACTAAATAGCATAGGCCATTCTGGGTGTCAACCGCTTTCTAATCTTTGTTTTGGCTGTTCGGGCGGTTGTTGCGCAGGCCGGTGCCAGGAGTCAGATAACGCTAATCTGCCGGTCGTTGAAAGTGACGATCTGGCCGGCCCGGATCTTGCGACGTTTGCGTGTTTCCACCTCGCCATCGACATGGACCAGGCCCTCGGCGATCAGCAGCTTGGCCACCCCGCCGCTGTCGCAGAGACCGGTCACTTTCAACAGGCTATGCAGTTCAATGTAATCGTGTTCAGCGAGTTCGAATTCAATCATCGCTACTTCTGCTTGCCCCTGCGGCTGCGCGGTGCGGTCTTGCCTCGCTTGGCATACCGGCTCTCAGTTTTGCGTGACCCGCTCTGGCGCTTGGTTTTGCCGACCGGCGGGCTTTGCCTGTCATCTGCGGGGCTGATCTGCAGCTGCTGGCCGCACACCCAGACTTTCTGCAGGTGCCGAAAGAGTGCCGGGGGCATTGACCGCGGCAGATCGACCAGGCAGTAATCGTTAAAAATCTTGATCTGGCCGATGTCGCGACTTTTGAGATTGGCCTCGTTAGCGATGGCCCCGACGATGTGTTTCGGTTCCACACCGTGCGAGCGGCCGACTTCTATCCGGTAACGGGCCAGGCTGCCGTTGGTTGATGTCGCATCTTTTTCGGCCCGGCCCGGGTCATCAACATCTGCCGGCTCGTCCGTGTAGTCGACCTGCAGCGGCTTGTCTTTCTGCAGCAGGTAGGCAAGGGCCGAAGCGATCCTGCGCAGGCCGACGTCATGCTGATGCTGGTAGCTGTCTATCAGTTCCTCAAAAAACACCAATTCCTGGGATTCCATCGCTTCGGTAATCTGCTCCTTGAACAGGTCGATTCTGCGGTTGGAGATGTCCTTGCGGCTGGGCAGGCTCATCGCCGTGATCGGTTGCCGGGTCGCCCGTTCGATGGCCGCCAGCATCCGCCTTTCCCGCGGGGCGACAAACAGGATGGCTTGCCCGGCCCGTCCGGCACGGCCGGTTCGGCCGATGCGGTGGACATAGGCTTCGGTATCGTAGGGAATATCGTAGTTGACGACGTGACTGATGCGCTTGACGTCAAGACCGCGGGCGGCAACGTCGGTGGCCACCACGATGTCTAGCGCGCCGCTCTTCAGTTGCTCTACGGTCCTTTCGCGCAGGGCTTGGGTCATATCGCCATTCAGCGGGGCGCAGGAAAAGCCCCGCGACTCGAGTTTTTCCGCAAGCTCGACCGTGGCTGTCTTGGTGCGGACGAAGACAATCATCCCCTCGATTTCTTCAGTTTCGAGAATGCGGGTCAGGGCATCCAGCTTGTGCAGCCCCTTGACCTGCCAGAAACGCTGCACGATGGTTTCTACGGTGGCCGTCTTGGCCTTGATTTTGATCTCGACCGGATTTTTCAGGTGTCGCTGTGCAATCCGGTTGACTTCCTTCGGCATGGTCGCTGAAAAAAGCGCCGTCTGTCGCTCTGACGGGGTCTCCTTGAGAATCTGTTCGACATCGTCGATGAAACCCATACGCAGCATTTCGTCCGCTTCGTCAAGGACAACGCAGGACAGCTCCGCAATGTTCAGGGTGTTGCGGCGCAGGTGGTCGAGGACGCGTCCCGGGGTGCCGACCACGGCGTGGACGCCGCGATGCAGTTGCCGCAGTTGCTGGCTCATGCTTTGGCCACCGTAAACCGGCAGCACCTGGAACCCGCTCAGATGGCGGGCGTAGGTCCGGATCGCCTCGGAGACCTGCAGGGCCAGTTCGCGTGTGGGCGTAAGGACCAGGATCTGCGGATGCCTTTTCTTCAGGTCGAGGCGGCTCAACAGGGGCAGAGCAAAGGCCGCGGTCTTGCCGGTGCCGGTCTGGGCCTGGCCGAGCAGGTCGCGCCCTTCGAGCAGCGGCGGAATGCTCTGGGCCTGGATCGGTGATGGGCTTTCGTAGCCGACCTCATTGATAACCTTGCCGATTGCCGGGGCCAAGCCGAGGTCTTTAAAGCTGGCGACGTCGTGTTCTGTCATTTGCTCTGTCCTGTTTCAGGCTATGGCAAAAGCCCGGGCGAGGCCGGGCCGTGAGCGTAGCGGGGTACAAGTTATGAAAAAAATGGAATGCTCAGAAGAGTCGGAAGGCGCAGAACTTAACCTATTAGCGGGACAAGTGCAATACTTATTCG
>JBFLJZ010000028.1:0-5174 GCA_040882925.1 Desulfuromonadales bacterium | reverse complement strand
ATGGAGGTGGATATTCATGACTAAGGCGGACCTTGTCGAAAATGTTTATCTGAAAACCGGCTTCTCCAAAAAGGAGTCCGCCGAGATCGTCGAAATGGTTTTCGACATCATGAAAAACACTCTTGAGGGTGGCGACAAGATCAAGATAGCCGGGTTCGGCAACTTTGTCGTCAAGGACAAGGCGACTCGTCGTGGTCGTAATCCGCAGACCGGTGAAGAGATAGAAATATCGTCCCGTCGCATTCTGACCTTCAAGCCGAGTCAGGTACTCAAGTCTGCGTTAAACGACTCGGAGGGATAAGGCTCGTCCGCTCCGCCATCTCCAGAGGTTCGGCGCATGGACTTTCAGATTCCCGACAAACTCTATTACAAGATCGGTGAAGTTGCCAAATTCACCGGCGTCAAAACCCATGTCCTCCGTTACTGGGAAAGCGAGTTCAAGGCTATTCGGCCGAACAAGAGCCGCAGCAATCAAAGGCTCTATCGTAAACAGGATGTGGAACTCATCCTGCACCTGAAGGATCTCCTTTACAACCAGGGCTTTACCATCGCCGGCGCGCGCAAGAAACTGCGTGAGAAGCCCGCCAGCAAGGCCGCTGACACAGCGCCAAAACCCAGCGCAAAGGTTGCTCTGGATGGTCAGCTTGCACTGCCATTGTCCGGCTCCATCGATATGAAGCTGCTCAAAGAGATTCGCCAGGACATCCTGCAGTTGAAGAAAAGCCTGAAAACAGTTCCTTAAGAGTGCTGCCGCCTAGTGCACCACTGACCTGAAATAACTCTGTGCTGATTTTACTGACGAATGACGACGGCATACATTCCGCGGGCCTGCAAGCACTGGCTGATCGTTTGCAGTCACTTGGCCGGGTTATCGTCGTTGCTCCCGATCGCGAAAGAAGTGCGATCGGTCACGCCCTGACATTACATGCCCCGCTGCGGGCCGAAGAGGTCCTGAAGGATCGCTGGGCTGTTAGCGGCACGCCTACGGATGCTGTCAACCTCGGCATTCACGGCATCCTCAAAAGCAAGCCGGACCTGGTCATATCGGGAATCAACAAGGGGGGCAACATGGGCGACGATCTGACTTATTCAGGCACGGTCGCCGCCGCCATGGAGGCAACCCTGATGGGGGTCCCTGCCATCGCTGTTTCACTTGCATCCCAGAGCTTCAATTATGCGGATTTCACCGACGCCTCCAGGGCAGCAGAAATTCTGGCTGAGACCGTTACCGAACACGGTCTGCCAGCTGATACGTTTGTCAATGTCAACGTTCCTCCCCGAACGCCGCTTGGAATTCGTCTGACCAGGCAGGGCAAGCGGATCTATGGAGATGCGGTGATTGAGAATACCGATCCCCGCGGCAGGACTTATTACTGGATCGGTGCCGGAGGGCTCGATTTCCAGGACCTTGACGGCACTGATTTCCACGCTGTGCAGCATGGTTATGTTTCGGTGACACCCTTACACCTCGATCTGACCAATTACGCCGCCATGGACAGGTTGCGCCAGTGGCGCATGGAAGAGATTGCGGTCGGCTCAGACGCTGAGAAACCTCAGTCATGAATGATTTCTCCATAGCTCGGCGGCGTATGGTTGATGACCAGGTTATGGCGCGTGGTGTCAAAGACCCCAGGGTCATTGACGCCATGTTGCGGGTGCCCCGGCACAAGTTTGTCGAGCAAGGTCTGGAAAGCCAGGCCTACCAGGATGCGCCGCTGCCGATCGGTGAAAGACAGACGATTTCCCAACCATACATGGTTGCCGTGATGAGTGAGGCCCTGGCTCTTGACGGCACGGAAAAAGTCCTTGAAGTCGGTACTGGCTCCGGCTACCAGGCCGCTGTGCTGGCCTTGCTGGCGGACCGGGTCTTCTCCCTCGAGCGCATACCGGCGCTGGCCCGACGGGCGAGGAAAATCCTCGATGCCTGCGGTTACAGCAAGGTCAATATCCGTTTGGCGGATGGCACGCTTGGTTGGCAGGAGATGGCACCTTTCGATGCGATTATCGTCACGGCCGGCGCTCCGGATGTGCCGCGAGACTACCTTGACCAGTTGGCTGTCGGCGGCCGCCTGGTCATACCGGTCGGCGACCGGCTGGGTCAGGTGCTGATGCGAATTACCCGCACCGCCAAAGATGAGTTCCAAGAAGAGCAGTTGCTCGGTTGTCGTTTCGTGCCGCTGGTCGGCAATCATGGCTGGCAAGAAGAGTGATTGATTGATGCGCCTGGTAAGAAGACTCTACGACTGGGTTCTGCATTGGGCTGAGACTCCCTATGGTGGTCCGGCTCTTTTTCTGCTGGCGCTAGTGGAATCATCGATTTTCCCTGTGCCGCCTGATGTCCTTTTGATTGCACTCTGTATCGCTTTGCCATCGCGGGCCTGGCGGTTTGCCCTGCTGGCATCGGCCGGTTCCGTATTGGGCGGGCTGATCGGCTATGGCATCGGCTGGGGAGCCTGGTCGTTTGTCGACACATTTTTCTTCGATTACATTCCCGGCTTTACTCCTGCAGTGTTCGAACGGGTTCAGGGCCTGTTTGCCGAATACGACTTCTGGGTCGTCTTCACTGCGGGCTTTACCCCGATCCCCTACAAGGTTATTACCATCGGATCGGGTGTTTTCAATATCAACCTGCTGGTTTTCTCCGTCGCATCTCTGGTCAGCCGCAGCCTGCGATTTTTCCTGGTCGCTTGGCTGTTGCATCGTTACGGATCGGGCATGCGTGATTTCATCGATCGTTACTTCAATCTGCTCAGCATTGTCTTTGTGCTGTTGCTCCTTGGGGGCTTCCTGCTATTGAAATATGTTTTTTGATGTAGGACACTGTGACAAGGGTCGCGGCGAGTGGCGCGTCGCGCGTTGATCGGAGAAATAATTCCGCATTATGCTTGCGATGTTACAGATTCCATTGAAAATATGCCTGCTCTCGCTCATTGTCTGCCTGGTGTTCGGGTGTGCACCGACCGGGATTTATCATACCGTGAAACCCGGGCAGACGCTGTATCGCATTGCCATGACCTATGACATCGATGAACAGCGTCTTGCTCGGATCAACAACATCAAGGATCCGACCCAGTTGAAGGTCAACCAGAAGATTTTCATTCCCGACGTGACAAGCCTGCGCAATGTGCCGGCGAGCGTGGTGCAACCCTCGCCAACGACATCGTCCCGACCCGCCGAGCAAAAGAAGCCGGAAAAAAGCACCAGCAAATCTGCGCCCGCAAAGCCGCCAGCGGCAAAAACGGCCGGGTCGGCAAAACCCGTCAAGGGGCTATTTGTCTGGCCGGTGCAGGGCAAGGTGATCAACAATTTCGGCAGCCGTGGTCAGAAAGTTTACAAGGGCATCGAGATCGGCGTTCCGCAAGGCACCAGCGTGACCGCTGCGGCCCCTGGCAAGGTTATTTACAGCGGCAACGCGATTCCGGGTTACGGCAACCTGGTGATCCTGGAACATTCAGACAGTTATTTCAGCGTCTATGGCTATAACCAGAAAAACCTCGTCAAGTTGCATGATTTTGTCGGCCAGGGCGATGAGATTGCCTTGAGCGGTGTCCCGCCGAGTGGACAAAGTGCCCGACTTCATTTCGAAATTCGCAAAGGCAAGGCGGCGGTCAACCCGATTTTATACTTGCCTTAGTCGTGATGGTCACATAGACTCGATATCCGTCATAAAGCCTGATTACAACAGTTTTACACCGAGTAACAGAAGGACTATTGTGATGAGTGATGCCTTGCAGGACAGCGAAAAAGTCGATCTTGAAGACGTCCAGAAACCGGCAACGGTCAAAAGCGACGAAGAGCCCGACGAAGAGTCTCTGGCCCGGGTCGAGCGCGAGGAAGAAGAGCGGGACGCTGTCGAGGACTATGAAGACTTTGCGATGGATGCCATCAAGCTTTATCTCAAGGATATTCAAAAAACCAATCTGTTGACAGCTGATGAAGAAAAAGCCCTCGCCATGCGCATAGACGATGGCGACATGGCGGCCCGCGACAAGATGATCGAATCGAACCTGCGGCTGGTGGTCAAGATTGCCAAACGTTATATGAACCGCGGCCTGCCTTTCCTCGACCTGATCGAAGAGGGCAACCTGGGGCTGATCAAGGCTGTTGAACGGTTCAAGATCAGTAAAGAGTGTCGCTTTTCGACTTATGCCACATGGTGGATCCGTCAGTCGATCGAGCGCGCCCTGGTCAACCAGAGCCGGACGATCCGGTTGCCGGTGCACGTCTCTGACGATATCAACAAGCTGATCAAGATTACCCGTGAACTGGTCCATGATCTCAACCGCGAACCGCAGGTCAAGGAAGTTGCCGATGTCATGGGGGTTGAGCCAGCCTATGTGCGACGCTTGATGGTGCTGCTGAAAAAGACCTATTCGATCGAGCACCCGATGGGCGAAAACAATGATTACAGCCTGATCGACACGATCGAAGATACCAGTGTGGTCAACCCACTCGAACTGGCAGAGTGGCTCAACAAGTTTCACATCATTACCGAGATATTGGCGACACTCAACGACAATGAGAAAGAAATTATCGCGCTGCGTTTCGGTCTTGATGACCGCGACCCGCAAACTCTGGATACCATTGGTCGTCAATTCGGAGTGACCCGTGAGCGCATCAGGCAGATTGAAGCCAAGAGCCTGGAAAAATTGCGTTTATTGCTGGCGGAACGTGATTCCTCTGGCGAAGATGATTGATTAAATACAACACCGGAGTCGGAGCATGGAAGAACTGAAAAGCATCATCCGGGATATCCCGGATTTCCCGAAAAAGGGAATCATTTTCAAGGATATCACGACGTTACTTTCTGACGGGCGCAGCTTCCATCGCATGATTGACCTGATCGCCCATCGTTATGTGGGGCATAAGATCGACCAGATTGTCGGTGTCGAGGCGCGTGGATTTGTCCTCGGTTCGGCCCTGGCATACAAACTTGGTGTCGGCGTGACCCTGGTCCGCAAACCCGGCAAACTGCCAGCCAAGGTGAAGCAGGTCACCTACGATCTGGAATATGGCACAGACACCCTGGAAATTCACGAAGATGCCTTCAGTAAAGGCGACAGGGTGATTATCGCTGATGACCTGCTGGCGACCGGCGGCACCGTCTCCGCAGTTGTCAAACTGGTCGAAGGGCTCGGTGCCGAGATCGTCGAATGTGCTTTCATGGCCGAACT
>JBFLJZ010000174.1:0-2531 GCA_040882925.1 Desulfuromonadales bacterium | reverse complement strand
TTAAGCGAAGAGATGTCTTGTTCGTTAATCAATTCGTGCGTGACCGCGGGGACGGGGTCTTGCCACAAAAGCTCTTCTTCAGGCACGTCCGCGCCGAGATAGCGAGAGCGGGGACCCATGTCCCGGTGGGTCAGCTTAAACCAGGCGCGGGCGAAGGCGTCCGCGAACTCCTCGGGATTGTCATGATAGCGACGCGAAATCGGCTCATATCTGGGGTCAAAGCGAAGTGAGAGGTCGGCTGTGGTCATCATCGGTCGGTGCTTCTTCGAAGGGTCGTGCGCGTCAACCACCATGTCCTCATCGTCCACGTCTTTGGCCAGCCACTGGTTTGCGCCGGCCGGGCTCTTGACCAACTCCCAATCGTATTTGAACAAGACCTTTAGATAGCCCATGTCCCACTTGATCGGGTTCGGTTTCCAGGCGCCCTCGATGCCACTGCTGATGGTGTCGGCACCTTTGCCGCTGCCGAAACTGCTCTTCCAGCCGAGGCCCTGTTCCTCGATGCCGGCAGCTTCAGGGTCGGGTCCGACATGAGCGGCATCACCGGCACCATGGCATTTGCCGAAGGTGTGTCCTCCTGCGATGAGGGCGACGGTCTCTTCATCGTTCATCGCCATGCGCGCAAAGGTCTCGCGCACGTCGCGGCCCGATGCAACCGGGTCAGGCTCGCCGTTTGGTCCTTCCGGGTTTACGTAGATCAAGCCCATCTGTACGGCTGCGAGCGGATTGTCGAGTTCACGATCGCCTTTATAGCGCGTGTCTCCAAGCCACTCGTCTTCAGAACCCCAGTAGATGTCTTCTTCCGGCTCCCAGATGTCCTCGCGCCCGCCGGCGAAGCCGAAGGTCTTAAAGCCCATCGACTCCAGTGCACAGTTGCCTGCAAGGATCAACAGATCGGCCCAGGAGATTTTCTTGCCGTATTTCTGCTTGATTGGCCAGAGCAGTCGGCGCGCCTTATCCAGGTTGACGTTGTCCGGCCAGCTGTTGAGCGGCGCAAAACGTTGCGAACCTGAAGAGGCGCCGCCGCGGCCATCGCCGGTGCGGTAGGTGCCTGCACTGTGCCATGCCATCCGGATCATGAGCCCGCCATAGTGACCGTAGTCGGCTGGCCACCACTCCTGAGAATCGGTCATCAGTTCAATGATATCCTTCTTCAGGGCATCAAGGTCGAGGCTCTTGAACTCCTGGGCGTAGTTGAACGCCTCGCCCATTGGGTTGGACAGGGGAGAGTGCTGGTGAAGGATATTCAGGTTCAACTGGTTCGGCCACCAGTCTCGGTTCGAGGTGCCACCGCCGGCGACCTTTTTACTTGTTCTGCCTGTAACCGGGCATTTGCTCTCGTTACTCATAATTTTACCTCCTCATTTATCGTCAGTGTCTTCATGCAGTCTCATAAGTGTCTTCTGACGGCTCCTTTTATCGAATGTCTCGACAGGGTCTAATATCAATGTGAGACTTGTTGATTTGTTATAAGGAAACCATTCGTCCTGTATCTTTCAGAGTATTCGTAATAATTGTTGCAGAAGCTGGAATTAACGAATAACCTTAGCCGCATTATCATGTTCTATGATATCGCGGTTTTCATCTCGTGCAATTCTGCTAACAGCATTTACTCTCATGCCTGTCTGCCCAGTATGGAAAAAGAATGAGTAAACAGAAGAAACTAAAAAAGAAATCCTCTGGCAATAAGCCGCAAGCTCAAAGTCGACCAACGCCCAAAAAACAAGACAGTGTTTTTACGGAAGCATGGGATAATATGAGCGAGGACTTTGGCAAGTTCATGCCCGCTTTCCTGCAAAAAGGACTCAAGGGCGGCAAACGCAAAGTCTGGGTTATGGTTGCAATGACTTTTGTCGAGCTTGTGGTTCTTGGTGTGGTTGGTAAATTTATTTATGATTGGTTTGTTGAGTAATGGCGCGTGGAGCGCGGTACGAGGGTCGTGGTTTAAATTAAAAAGCAAACAACCAGAGAGCGCATGAATAATAATTGTCCATGAAGGTGTTTGCCGCGTTCCTCCGACCGATCTTTTAAGGAGTTTTTATGAATAACGATGATGCTGGAATGCCGATCGGCATAACGCTCGAACCGGGCACTTACTATCGGTGTAAATGTGGAAAGTCACAGAACCAGCCTTTTTGTGATGAATCTCACAGTGGCAGCGAAAGCTCTCCTGTGGAATTTAAAGTCAAGCGTCGTCAGAAAGTGTTTCTCTGTGGTTGCGGCCTGACCGGTGATGAACCTTATTGTGATGGCAGCTGCGGTGTCTCGCTGCCCGGGCGAGAGTAATCCACATCACTATCGTCCCGTTTATTGATGGCTTGCCTCTATCTGGAGTGAATTGCTGGCTCGCTCCAGGAGGCATGATCCCCCCTTCATCTCCAGCGGTTTTTTCCTTTCACGAAGAGCTGCCCCTTCTCAAACCTGCACCCTGAAATATAAATAGTATAATGTCACCGTAACGAAACTATTTGTACGGGCAGGGTGGGGTATGAAAATTGGTCTGATCAGTGATGTTCATGCAACGTTGCAAC
>JBFLJZ010000027.1:0-4640 GCA_040882925.1 Desulfuromonadales bacterium | reverse complement strand
CTGCGGATCGCCTCACGTTATATCTATGAGTTGGCCAACCTGGTGCCGAACAAGCACCAGCCTTATGTCGGTAATTCTGCATTTGCCCACAAAGGCGGCGTGCACGTTTCTGCAATCCAGCGACACCCGGAAACTTACGAGCATATCCGTCCGGAAAAAGTTGGCAACGTCACGCGTGTGCTGGTGTCCGATCTTTCCGGTCGCTCAAATATCCTCGCGAAAGCCGAACAGTTCAGTATCAACCTGGACAGCAAGGACCCGGTCACCCTGGAAATTCTTGAAGATATCAAGTCTCTCGAAAATCAGGGCTTTCAGTTTGAAGGCGCCGAGGCTTCCTTCGAATTGCTGATGCGGCGTGCTCTGGGAGAGTTGCGCAATTACTTCTCCGTGATCGGCTTCCGGGTTATTGATACCAAACGACATGAAGACGATATGCCGACCTCCGAGGCGACGATTCAGGTCAAGGTTGGCGGCCGCATCGAACACACGGCGGCTGAAGGCAACGGGCCGGTCAATGCCCTTGACCATGCATTGCGCAAAGCTCTGGAGCAGTTTTACCCCGAGCTTAAGGAGATGAAGCTGTTCGATTACAAGGTCCGTGTGCTGCCTGCAGGCAAGGGCACCGCATCGGTAACGCGTGTCCTAATCGAGTCCGGTGACAAGAAGGGGCGTTGGGGGACGGTTGGTGTCAGCGACAACATTATCGATGCCTCTTACCAGGCGCTGATTGACGCGCTGCAATACAAACTGATGCGTGACCATGGAGATTAGGGGCTTTTTCCACGTCCCGCCAGCGCCTGTCGTGCTGGCGGCCGGTGCGTTTCTCGCTGTGCTTTTGGCGCGGGGGCCTTCCGTAACGGGGGAGCTCCCGTTTATTTTGCCTGCTAAAGTAAAATATTTGCATATTCAACTCTCCGGCTCGGGGTTTTCAACGGCGGTGTATCAATTAAATGACGGTTTGTCCCTGTTTGATGTCATAAAATTGACGGGTTTTGACTGCGGTGATTTATCGTCGCCCGCAGAAGGTTCTTTTGCGCCTGCGCTCAACGGCGCGCATTACGTTGTCAAAAAAAAAGAACAGAAAATCGAGATTGTCCAGCACGGATGGATGTCAGCCAGTAAACGAATGGCCTTGGGCATTCCGTTGCACCCCGATCAAATGAGCCGCTCGGATTGGTTGGCACTACCTGGAATCGGGCCGAAGTTGGCCGAGAGGATCAATGTCGATCGTCAAATAAATGGCGATTTCAACTCTCTGGGCGCTTTGAAACGCGTCAAAGGCATCGGTCCGAAAAGCATAGAAAATTGGATGCTCTTGTTTTAGAAGTCATAAGTAGCTGTAATTTATGGTTTTATCTTCTTGCCGGGAGACTGGAAAAATCACCATGAATGATTGAAACGCAGTTGGCACGTCTCGTGTAATACCTCACATGTACCGAAACTTCACACACTTATGTTTTGAGGAGGTAATTAGATGAGATGTCCCAAGTGTAAAGGTCGAATGTACGCTGAAAAATACTATGATTTCGTTCGTGCTTTCGATGCCTGGAAATGCTGCTCTTGTGGTGAGGTTGTAGACCCGACGATTCTGGCTAATCGGGCCCGAAATCATAATGTGTTCCTCGGATGATTTGCCACATCTTAACAACCAGAAGCCCGGGTCTTAGGCCCGGGCTTTTTTATTGGCTGTTGTTTGATCGGCAGGATGCCCGCCCTTGCAAAGCTCGCTCTTGTGTCGCAATCGACCTGTCATTGACACTTTTACATAGACAGAGGTCCTGTGTTTAAATGGACAGGAGTTGCCTAGTCTGTTTAAGATCGTAGTTAACCGGCGTCTCAATGACAATGACCTTCTGAGCATTCTCATGTCAGGATGGCGCTCCCTGCATGTTATGCCCGTTTGAAAGGATGACTGACATGCCCGAACCAGATCGCAAGAAAACCGTCCGCATACGCCGTTTGATCGAACGCAAGATGGTGGAAAGCTGGCAGAACAAGCCGCATTTCTTTGTCACCGTAGCGGTTGATATGACCGACGTCATCCGTTTCCGCAAGGACTTGGGAATAACGATCAACGATTTTATTCTCGCGGCAACTGCTGCGGCGCTCAAGGAACACCCCTGGGTGAACAGTCATTGGATCGATAATCAAGCTGTCGAACAAGAGGATATCAACCTGGCTATGGCGGTTACCACTGAAGGCGGGCTCTACTATCCGGTGATCAAAAACGTCGAGCGGCTCTCGCTGAAGCAGATTGGCTGTTCGACGACGGAACTTGCAGAAAAAGCCCACCTTGGCCAACTCGCAGACAGTGACCAGGAAGGGGGAACCTTTACTGTCAGCAACATGGGCATGCTCGGCGTGGAGTCCTTTGCCGCGATTGTTACGCCACCGCAGGCAGCGGTCCTGGCCGTGGGGACGGTCAAAGGCGAAGTGATCGTCGATGAGCATGAAGAGCTGGTTGTGGCACCGATGGTCCGTTTAACCCTCTCCGCAGACCACAGAATTCTTGATGGTGCCGACGCTGCAGACTTCCTCGATTCGTTGAAAAGTTATCTCGAGGCCCCGGTCACCCTGATTGCCGGGACCTGTTTCGACGATGCCTGATGCCCGGTTACCGGGTGACACATGCCCGGCCGGTTATTATTGTTAATATGGCACGATTGCCATGGAGATTTATGCTGAACATGACTCATCCTCAGTCCCGAGACAAGATCAATGCGCTAGATCACAACAATTTTGCATCAGAGGCCGTGCTGTCGCGCCAGTTCGCCTATTTTTCCGGTGTACCGATCATCCGCAGCCTGCTGGATGCAATGCCGGGCATCGTCCTGGTGGTCAACCGTCATCGACAGATCGTATTTTCCAACCGGGCTTTCTGTGATCTTGCCGGGCATTCGAGCCCAAAAAGCCTGCTGGGACGACTGGTCGGTGATGTGCTCGCATGCCATGTGACCCACGATCTTGCAGCCAACTGCGGCGCAGGAGAATCTTGTGAAACCTGCGGGGCTCTCACTGCAATGGTCTCTGGTCTGACAGGCCAGGAGGATGTTCAGGAGTGCACGATTACAAGCAAAGACGGTCATACCATGCAGAACCTGACTTTAAGGATCTGGTCGGAACCGCTGCGTTATGCAGAAGATGCCTTTACTGTACTGGCGGGGATCGACATCAGCCATGAGCGACGCCGCCTGGCTCTGGAACGGACATTTTTTCACGACATCCTCAACCTGGTCGGGAGCATCCGCGGTTTTGCCGAACTTACGGAAATTGACCACAAGGTTGACTTTCATGAAATTAGTCGACGGATAAAGCTGGCGTCACAAAGGATCATCGATGAGATTGATGCCCAGAGGGTTCTTTTGGCGGCTGAAAGAGGTGAATTGAAGGTCGATGACTGTATCCTGAACAGCAAACAAATTCTCGCCGAAATCATCGAACTTTATGAAGGCCAGGATATTGCACGCAACCGCACCATGCAGATCGATGCCGTCACGGTCTCTTTTGTCAGTGATGCAACCCTGCTGCGGCGCATTCTGGGGAATATGCTTAAAAATGCCTTGGAAGCCTCGCTGGAAGGGGACACCGTAACGCTCGGCGCAGATGCCAGGAATGGACAGCTGAATCTCTGGGTACACAATCCGGCGGTGATCCCGGATGAATACCAGCAGAGAATTTTTCAGCGTGATTTTTCCACCAAAGGTGCTGGCCGCGGTCTCGGGACTTACAGCATGCAGATGCTGTCACGGCTTCTCTCCGGTGAGGTAAACTTCACCTCCGAGACCGGCAATGGAACCCGGTTCATCCTGACTCTGCCGATTAGATCGCATGAAGAGCCGAATGGTCAGCAAAACTGATTTCATATCGATGCCGCTTCTGGCGTTTTGCTGATTATTCTGGCCGCCTGCATGACGGCAACAACACCTACCGAAACCACACTCCTGCTTGAACAGGATTATCTGGGAATGTCGGACAGCCAACTTGTCAACTACGAGCAGAGCCTGAGTGACGAGCTTGTCAACTTGAGTCGGACCGGCAGCAGCGATGTTGACATCGGTTTCAGTTTGGGGTCATGGGGCAGCAGTTCTGGCTACGGAGTCCGGACAGACCAACGCTTGGGTGGCGGCGGTGACAACAGCAGTCGCCGGGAGTTAAAATCCAGGCGTGATGATGTGCGTAGCGAGATGCGTCGCCGAGGGCTTCTGCCGGAATGATTGATAATAGGTTATCTAGTAAAAGGCAGAACCTTTAGGTCCTGCCTTTACCATCTTGTGTCAGTCCTGACTGCGTACCGTCAAGACCGGAATTTTCGACCGCCTGACTACCCGCTCCGCCGTACTGCCAACGATCACATGCTCGACACCGGTTCGACCGTGTGTCCCCATGACAATCAGGTCGGCATTGACCTTTGCACCAGTCGCGAGAATCTTCTGGAACGCGGTGCCGACCACGGCATGGGTGGTCGTGCTGATCCCGGCCGCCTGGCCCTTGCAGAAACCCTCGAGTTCCCTGACGGTTTGCAACTCGACCTTTTTCTGCAGGAGCTGGAAGGCTTCATGCGGGATCATGACCCGCTGGTGCTCATCGAGTTCGTTGATGACGTGGAGGACATGCAGGTGCGCGCCGGTCAATTCGGCCAT
>JBFLJZ010000173.1:0-3235 GCA_040882925.1 Desulfuromonadales bacterium | reverse complement strand
TGCCGCTGTCACGGGTTGTGACAAACGGGTTGAATATCCTCTCGCGATCCTCCGGGGCAATACCGGGGCCGCTGTCACTGACCTGGACCTGCACTTCTTTTGGTAACGCGCGTACAGTGACTTTGAGAGCCCCGCCGTTCGGCATGGCCTGGAGTGCATTAAGGACCAGGTTGAGAAAGGCCTGCTTGATCTGCTCGCCTTGACCCGGGATTTCGATCTCATCGCCGAGCTCGACTTGCACGACGATCTTGTTGCGAACGGCCTGCTGTCTGGTCAGGTCGAGCACGTCACCGATCACTTGCTGCAATACGAAGCGGCCATGTTCAACCGGTTCCGGTCGCGCGAAGCGCAGAAAGTCCTCGAGCACGCGGTTGAGACGATCGACCTCCCTGATCAGGATGTCTGCGAACTCCTGTTTCGGGTCGTCCGCTGCGACACCGTCACGTAAAATTTCCGCCGTGCCTCGGATCGAACCGAGCGGGTTGCGAATTTCATGGGCCATCCCCGCTGAAAGCTCCCCGAGCGCCGAGAGACGGTCCGCACGACGCAGCTGTTCTTCAATCTCGATGATCTGGTCGGCCTGTTCCCTGAGTTTCTGGTAACTGCTTTCGAGAGTTTCCGCGGCTTTCTGGTAACGTATCCGCTGCTGGTGTTCGCGTTGGGTGAGAAACCCGGTCAATCCGCCGATGACATTGTAGAGGACGATTTCCAGGTACTGCTCGAGGCCGATCGAAGGGTGATGCTGCCAGTGGAACAGTACATGCGGCATGTAAAGCAGCGATGTCAGGATCGAAGTCAGGATTCCGCCGCGCAGGGCAAACCAGAGCCCGCCCAGGACGATCGGCACGTAATAGAGCCGACGGTAGACATCGTGAGCACCGACCTTCTGCGTCGTGGTCAGATAATGCAGGGCAGTAATCAGCAATAACAGCCCGGCGATAATCGCTAGCCGCAGATAATAGGTTTTTCTGGCATCCTGCATCTTGTCCTCAAGGTCGAGTCAACGATTCGTGGTGAATAACAATCTCTATCTGTAGAATATTATACAACAGAGAGAAATGCCAAGCCTAGATAGCGATATGGCACAAATTGATTTTTCTGAGCCGGCCCCGCAACCGCAAGGCAGTCCTGTTCGTGAAACTGTTTTGGTCTGTCTGAGAACCAATTAAATGTCCCGTCTCTGATAATCCAGAGGGCCGGGGCTCTTTTGTACTGTATTCTGCGAACTGAATTTTGTATCCTGACTGGCATTCAACACAAAAGGCACCGATGAATCTTTTTACCGACATTGTCAATATTGTCCTGCCGGTTTTTTCTGTGATTGCCCTCGGTTGGCTGCTGCGCCGCCTGGGCTTGATCGACACGGTTTTTCTCAAGCAAACCAACCGGCTGGTTTATTACGTCTGCCTGCCCCTGTTGCTCTTTTACAAAATCGGCACGGCAGATTTCTTTGCCAATTTCAACGGGCGGCTGGTCATCGGCTCAATTGTCGCGGTGACCATCACCTTCTTTGCGTCATACGCCTACGCTGCATGCAGAAATTACCCTGACGACGCCAGAGGCGTTTTCAGCCAGGGCTCCTTCCGCGGCAACATCGCCTACATCGGGCTGGCGATCACCCTCAACGCCTACGGCGAGACCGGCCTGACGCGGGCCGGCATCCTGATGGGCTTTATCGTCCCGTTTCTCAACCTTTACGCAATTTTTGCCCTGCTCTGGCCACATCGAGGTGATGGTGAGCAGCGAGGGGCCAATTTCTGGTTGCGGCAGATTGCACTGAACCCCTTGATTCTCGCCTCGTTCCTCGGTATTGCCTGGAGCTTTCTAGAATTACCTGTCCCGCTGGTCCTGGATCGCAGCCTGAAAATCGCCACCGGCATGACCTTGCCGCTCGCTCTTCTGGCGATCGGCGGCGGTTTCTCAATCGATCGGCTGCGCGGCGACCTGGCCAGAGCGGCCCTGGCCAGTGGTGCAAAAACCATCTGGATGCCGCTGCTCGCTGCCGCACTGCTGCTCGCCATGGGTGTGCGGGGACTGGATCTGGGTATCGGCGTCCTGATAGCCGGAACGCCGGCCGCGACAGCCAACTACATTATGGCTGACCAACTTAAAGGAGATGCGGAACTGGCCGGGACAATCGTCATGCTCTCGACATTGCTTTCGGCGGCCACATACACGGTTGCCCTGCTGATTCTGCGCAGCCAGGGTCTGTAATATGACCTACCAACCCTTCGACATCGGCACTAAATTCCGTATCGCTCCCTGCGGCTGCAGTCCCTCCGCCGATCGAATCGATCTGGTCATGCAGCGAGGCGCGTTCGGTTCCGGCGAACACCAGACGACCAGGAGTTGTCTCGAACTGATGGAACGCCTGGCGGATCTCGACGCTGCCGAGGTCCTCGATCTGGGCAGCGGCACCGGGATCCTGGCCATAGCGGCGCTCAAACTCGGCGCCAGCCATGCTGTGTGCGTCGACATAGAGGCGCAGGCTGTCGAGACCGCCATGGCCAATTGCGCCCTGAACCATCTCGAGCGCCGCACCACTCACATTAACGGCACGCTGGCCGAGGTTTCTCAAACCGGCTTTGATGTCATCCTGGCCAACATCTATGGCGATATCCTGATCGACCTGGCTGGGTCGTTAAGCAGCAAATTGAAGCGTGGCGGAGCACTGCTGTTGTCTGGGATTTTGTGGGAATACAATTTCGACGTGCGCCAGGCTTATGAAAAACAGGGCTGCCAGGTGATAAAAAACCGGATGTTGGAGGAATTCAGTACGGTTCTGATGAAAAAATCATAACGGCGCCGTCAGTCATAAGGGTGACATCAGCAACTCCTGCAAATCGTAGCCTTGCTGCTGCAGACGTATTTTTATGCCGCTGAGAACCTCTTCATTGAGTGTTTCCTGGCGGCTCAGAATCCACAGGTAGCTGCGGTTCGGGTGACCGACCACGGCCCATTGGTAATCGGGGTCCAGATCAATGATCCAGTAGTCACCCCAGAAGGGCCAGACGAAGGAGACCTCAAGCTTGGCATTGGTCTGCTTGTCAACCACGCGGGCCTTGCCTCGCACTGACTTGACCGGCCCGTCAGCTGCTCCTTTACGACACTCATTGTAAACTCCGATCAGGCCGTCATCCTGCAAGGAGTAGACGGCACGGCTGGCAAAACAATCTCTCTGGAAACGGTGCGGAAACCGCGCTATCTCGTACCAGGTGCCGGCATAGCGCTGCAG
>JBFLJZ010000026.1:0-2785 GCA_040882925.1 Desulfuromonadales bacterium | reverse complement strand
CTTGCAAAAGTCGCATTTGACATCGATTGCGCCTCTCGGGGTGTTCATGCCCGGCGAACAGGTGGCGGCCGGCCCGGCACTGGTTGCCGGTCTGCGTCGTATCAATCGTCCCCTCTACCTTTTTTCACAAAACGGTCACAGCCAGGTGATGACCGGCATGCCTGTGACAACCGCAAAATGTGGCGACGGAGAACTTTTCAACGGCCTGATTTTGCCTTGCAGGATGGAAAGCCTCGGCGATGCAAGCTTCTGCCGCGATCATGGCATCCGCTACCCCTACGTCGGCGGTGCAATGGCCAAGGGGATCAGTTCTGTGGCGATGGTCGAAGCTCTTGCCGGAGCCGGTATGCTTGGCGTCTTCGGTGCGGCCGGTCTTTCGGTCGACCAGGTCGAAGCGGCCATCGACCGGCTGGAAAGCCGCATATCCGGGCAGAGCTACGGTTTCAACCTGATACACAGCCCCAATGAACCTGACCTGGAAAACGCCCTGGTTGATCTCTACTTGCGGCGGCGCGTCAACCTGGTGGAGGCCTCGGCATTTCTCGCCCTGACTCCGGCGCTGGTCCGTTACCGGACCCATGGACTGTCGCGTGATGCCGAGGGTCGCGTCGTAGCACCAAACCGTGTCATCGGCAAAGTCTCCCGGGAAGAGGTGGCGGCGAAATTCTTCGCCCCGCCGCCGGAGCGTTTTTTACGTGAACTGGTTGACGCGGGGCAGCTGAGCGCCGAACAGGCGCAGATGGCAGCCGAGATTCCGCTGGCCCAGGATGTCACGGTCGAATCCGATTCCGGTGGGCACACAGACAACCGCCCGGCTTTGGCCCTGTTGCCGACGATCCAGGCACAGAGACATGCCTGCCAGGAGCAGTATCGTTACCGGGAACCGCTGCGGGTCGGTCTCGGTGGCGGGATCGCCACACCGTCTGCGGCGGCAGCGGCTTTCGCCATGGGGGCGGCCTATCTGGTCACCGGATCGATCAACCAGGCCTGCGTCGAGTCGGGAACCTGTGACGAAGTACGCCAGATGCTGGCCGACACCCGTCAGGCTGATGTGATCATGGCCCCTTCGGGCGACATGTTCGAGATGGGGGTCAAGGTTCAGGTGATCAAGCGTGGTACCATGTTTTCGATGCGCGCCGCCAAGCTTTACGAGTTGTACAAGGCTTACAACAGCATCGAGGAGTTGCCGGCCGCCGAGCGTGACAAGCTGGAAAAGACGGTGTTCCGCAAAAGTCTCGACCAGGTCTGGGAGGAGACGCGCAGTTACTTTGCACAGCGTGATCCGCGCCCGCTGGCGAGGGCCGAGCGTGACCCGAAGCACAAGCTGGCACTGGTGTTCCGCTGGTATCTCGGCCAGTCACCGGACTGGGCAAACCAGGGCGTTGCTGAGCGTAAGCTCGATTATCAGATCTGGTGCGGTCCGGCAATGGGTGCCTTCAATGAGTGGGCCCGCGGGAGTTTTATGGAAGTGACCGGTCAACGCCGGGTTGCCGTGGTCGCGATGAATATTCTCTTTGGTGCGGCCGTGCTGATGCGCGCCGGCCAACTTAAACTGCAAGGGGGCACCCTCGAAGATGAGGTGGAACTGACTGCACCCCTGGAGATCGAACAGATCAAGGAGTTCCTCCGTTGAAGAACAGCAGCTTCGATGAGCACCGGCAACCGCAGGTGATGACGCCGCTGGCGATCGTCGGTATAGGCAGTCTTTTCCCTCAGGCCGGTGATACCGGAACCTTCTGGAGCAATATCAGGCAGGGCGTTGATGCGATTACCGAGGTCCCCGAAAGCCATTGGCGTTCCGATGATTATTTTGACCCGGATCCGAAATCTCCCGACAGGGTGTACGCCAAGTGCGGTGGTTTCCTCTCACCGGTCGATTTCAACCCGATGGAGTACGGTGTCCTGCCCAACGCCCTGGAGGCGATCGACACATCGCAGCTGCTTGGCCTGGTCGCTGTCGAGCAGGCCCTGCAGGATGCAGGCTACACCTCGGACAGGGAATTTGATCGCGACAAGGTCAGTGTCATCCTCGGTGTGACCGGCACGCTGGAGCTGGTCGTACCACTCGGCGCCCGGCTCGGCCATCCCCGCTGGCGCGAGGCGCTCAGGGATGCCGGGATTGCCGATGCGATTGCCGAGGATGTCATGCAGCGCATCAGCGATTCCTACGTCTCCTGGCAGGAGAACTCCTTTCCCGGCCTGCTCGGCAACGTGGTGGCCGGACGGATCAGCAAGCACTTCGATTTTGGCGGCACCAACTGTGTCGTCGATGCCGCCTGCGGCAGCTCCCTGAGTGCCCTCAACCTGGCCGCTCTCGAGCTTGCGGCCGGCAGGGCCGACATGGTGGTGACCGGCGGCATCGATACCTTCAATGACATCTTCATGTACACCTGCTTCAGCAAGACGCCTGCCCTGTCGCCGACCGGGCACGCCCGCCCCTTCGATACCGATGGCGACGGCACGACCCTCGGCGAAGGCTTGGGCATCGTCGTCATCAAGCGCCTGGCCGATGCCGAGCGTGATGGCGACAAGATCTACGCCGTGATCAAGGGGATCGGTGCGTCGAGTGACGGCCGGGGCGCGGCGATTTACGAGCCGAGCGCTGCAGGTCAGCAGAAGGCCCTGCGCCGTGCCTATACCCAGGGTGATGTGGACCCGCGGACCATCGAGCTGATAGAAGCCCACGGCACCGGCACCAAGGTCGGTGACGCTGTCGAGGTCTCGGCGCTGAAAAACGTTTTCGGTGCCGCTGAAGAACCCTGGTGCGCGATCGGTTCAATCAAAT
>JBFLJZ010000172.1:0-10834 GCA_040882925.1 Desulfuromonadales bacterium | reverse complement strand
GGGGGGGTGAGCATGGATCGCTGGCGAAATGAACTGGCCCGACTCAGGGGTCAGGGAATGTTGCGTGCCCTGCGGGTGGTTGATGGTGGCCAGGGACCGAGAGTCAAAGTCAACGGGCGTGACGTCCTGCTGCTCTGTTCGAATAACTACCTCGGCATCGCCAATCATCCAACCCTGGTAGAGCAGATGGTCGCTGCGACGAAACGCTACGGTACCGGCTCCGGCGCCAGTCGCCTGATCTCCGGGACCACGCCGAGCCACGCCGAACTCGAAGAGCGCATTGCAATTTTCAAAAAAACCGAGGCGGCGTTGCTGTTCAACTCCGGTTACGCCGCAAACACCGGGGTCCTGCAGGGCCTGTTCGGTCCCGACGATCTCATTTTTTCCGATGCCCTCAATCATGCCTCGATCATCGATGGCTGCCGGCTGTCTTCTGCACGTACCTTGGTTTATCCGCACTGCGATCATGTCGCCCTGGCAGCCCTGCTGGAGCGGGAAAAACCATCGCGCAAGGGGCGCTGGCTGATCGTCACCGATGGTGTCTTCAGCATGGATGGAGATGTTGCGCCCTTGGCGGAGCTTTGCGACCTGAAAGATCGGTTTGATGCATTACTGATGGTTGATGACGCACACGGAACCGGTGTCTCAGGCAGGACCGGGCGCGGCACCGGCGAAGCCCTCGGCTGCCTCGACCGCATCGATCTGCATATGGGTACGCTCGGCAAGGCCCTTGGTTGCGCAGGCGCCTATCTGGCCGCAGACCGGGTGATCATCGATACCCTGATCAACCGCAGCCGCTCTTTTATCTTTTCAACCAGCCTGCCGCCGGGGGTTCCTGCTGCGGCGCTGGCAGCACTCGACCTGATCGACAGCGATGAAGGGCATAACCTGCGGCGAAAACTGGCAAAAAATCGCAGCCTGTTTGCCGGACAATTGGAGGCTGGCGGCATGGATTTGCTCGGCAGCACCACCCAGATTGTCCCGGTGTTGACGCGTGACCCCGCACCAACCATGAACATGACCGAACGGCTTTTGGAACAAGGTATTTTCCTGCAGGGGGTTCGCCCACCGACCATAGCAGCGGGGCTCTGTCGATTACGGGCAACCGTGATGGCCGTCCACACGGAAGCTGAGCTTGCTGATGCCGTTGCAAAGATTCTTGACGTTTACGGAGAATATGCCGGATGAAGGCGAGGCCATTCCAGACTGCGCGAGGCGGACGACTGGCATGGTACGAAACCGGGCAGGGCAGGCCGCTGGTTCTGTTGCATGGCTGGGCCATGTCGGCGGCGGCATTCGACGAGCTCGCCGGCCTGCTGGCCGTGAATTTTCGCGTACTGGTCCCCGACCTGCCCGGTCATGGCAAATCGTCTCCGGCCGTGCATAATGACCTCGCCGGGGTCTCTGTTCTTTTGACGGACTGGTTGACGTCGATTGAAGTCGAACCGTGCGCGCTGGTCGGTTGGTCGCTGGGGGGGATGCTGTCTTTGCAGCTGGTCAGCGACGGCATGCTTGCCGTACGGCGGCTTGTCCTGATTGGCTCGACACCGAAATTCACCATCGGTGATGACTGGCCGTACGGTCTGCCGGTGACCCAGGTTCGGGCCATGGCCAGAAATCTCAAGCGACAGTTCGAAGCAACCCTGGCGGAATTCTTTGCCCTGACCTTTGCCGGTGAGAGCATTTCAGCCGACCGATTGCGAACAATCCGCAATTTTGCCGTGCGGGCCGGCGCTTTGCCCGATCGGGATGCGGCTTTTGCCTTGCTCAACATGCTGGCCGAGCAGGATCAACGCGACATCCTGCCCGGCATTCAGGTCCCGGCGTTGGTGCTGCATGGCGAGCTTGACCGGATCTCGCCGGTCGGTGCCGGACGGGCGATGGCTGATCTTTTTCCGCTCGGTGAATTCGTCTCCCTTCCCGGCATCGGACATGCGCCATTTTTCAGCAATCCGCAGGATATTGCGTCCAGAATCAGGGAGTTCTGCTGATGGTACCGCCGGTCAAAGCGATTGACAGCGGACGTGTGCGCGGCAATTTTTCCAACCACGCCGGCGATTACGACCGCTACGCTTCTGTCCAGAAACGGGTTGTCGATCTGCTGTATGGCCGGCTGGCAAAGGTCTCGATGCCGCACGGGTTATATCTCGATGTCGGCACCGGTACCGGCGCGCTTGCCGCGGCGATGCTCGCGCGTGTGCCGGGGCAACTGGTGGTTATGGATATCGCGCACGGTATGACCCGGGCCGCTGCTGAGAGGTTGCTGGATGTTTCTGCCTGTGACGGGGACGCCAGGCAACTGCCTTTTATCGACGACACCTTCGCCTGCGTCGTATCCAGTTCGGTCTACCAGTGGATCGAATGCCTGCCATCGGCATTTGCCGAGATAGCGAGGGTCCTGCGGCCGGGAGGGCTCTTTGCCCTGGCCCTGTTTGGCGAGAAGACTCTTTGCGAACTGCGATCTTCCCACTGCCGGGCGGTTGCAAGCAGCGGTACCGGGCAAGCCTCTCACGTGCAGAACTTCCCGACTCTCGACGAGGTGACCGATGCGCTCGCTGATGCGGGGTTGGCCTGCGATGACGTGCTCAACGGCATGGAGGTCGAATTTCACCTTGACGTGCCCGATCTTCTCAGGCAGCTCAAGCGGATCGGTGCCAGCAATGCGACGGCCGATCGTCCCAGGGGGCTGGCATCACGCCGGGTTATGCAATCAATGATCCAGTTTTACGAAGAGCAGTATCGGTGTAAATCCGGATTACCGGCAAGCTATGAGGTGATCATTGCCGTGACAAGAAAAGTTGGGAATTAGGGGCCTGCTGTTGAAAAATGAAATGACTTCAGCCTGGGAGTGCAACTGTAAAAGCGTAAAATCCCGTTGAATCTCAGAAATCAGGATTAATAGAAATTATTCACATAAATCAATTCCAAACTCACTCGCATTCAGCTAGTGACAAAATTCAGCGTTCACTCTCTGGTATACGACTCATTCTGGGACTGAAAGCTCAACAACTTTTCCCTGAGTATGCTTGATCGAGACATATATAGGTTGGCCTGCCCATTGCATTGGCTGATTTTTGAGAACGGTACATATATATACGAATATTACAGTAAGTAAGGAAGTCCTATTGAGGAGTTGAAAATAGCCTGAGACTCCGCTTCCTTGTTACCCTCAATCAGTCTCCCCGGGAAGGACCCATGAATGTTGAGGCTTACATTATTTAAAGCGGCCCATAAGAAACACACCGAAGCCAATTGCAACTAAAGACCCTCCGATTCCAACAGACATGAATGCGAGCAGCATCCCGATAACGATCAGCACAAAACCAATCCCCTCCCAGGTTCCGCCTGTTCGAGTGACATTTGTAGGTTTTGTCTGTTTGGTGGTCTGCACAGAGGTTTATCTTCTCATTGGTTCCCCGCAATTTGGACAGGAAGTAGCTTTGGGGGATATTCCTTTTGCGCATTGAGGACATGAGATTAGATTCAGGCATATTTTTTTCCGTTGAAAGAAGGAAGAGCTTAAGTTAAGTATTTTAAACATCACATACTCGTCCCGGTACCACAACAGGCAGGGGCACAAGAAAGTTTTTCTTGTGCCTCTGCTTTTTTAAGCTCGTATCTTTTTCTCTGCAAAACCACCGGAACCTTAATGCAACTACTCATTAGCAAAAAACAGCCTATGCCAAAAGGATTTTTTTGCCGTCTGCCCGCTCTGCTGGTATTCTATGCCATGCATGGTTGTTGCTGATTGACAATGCTCGATAACGAGCACCGCAGCCGATACTTGCAACAGGTCCCCCAATGAAGATAACGGTCAAGCTTTTTGCGGTATTGCGGATCGGGCGCTTCACAGAGAAAGAACTAGATGTTCCGTTCGGCTCGACTGTCGAAGATGTTGTTATGGGACTGGCCCTGCCGCCCGAGCATGTTGATATCCTGCTGGTGAACGGCCGCCATGTGGACAAAGAGTACTTGCTGCAGGATGGCGACCTTTTGTCTCTGTTGCCGATGGTTGAAGGTGGTTAAATGGCCTTGAGGCCCTGGATCTTTACAGGAGAGGGTACATGCGTTTCTTGACTGATAACAACCCAGCTTTAGAGCCAGGCTCGGTTCTCTACACGCGCTGCACAGTCGACCTGGAAACCGGCGGCCAGGATATGGCGGAGGTCCCGTGCCGGAACCTTGAGGATGTCCTCGGCGGGTTCGGACGCTCCTTCCAGATGCTTGCCGAACGAGATATCCGTGACGCGTATGTCGAAGAAAACCCGTTGATCGTCAATATCGGCCTGCTTACCGGCAGCCATGCCATGACCGGCATGCGTAGCTATTTCTCCGCTTACAGTCCGATCAAGGCGTCAAAAAAAGGCTGGCCGGCGGCGATGTGGTCGGCGGCCAGCGGCAAGTTCGGCGCCAAGCTGAAATGGACCGGGCTCGACGAACTGGTCATAGAAAAGCGTTCTGCTCAGCCGGTCTACATCGTCATTCGGGAAACCGCAGACGGCCCGGAGGTGACACTGCAGCCCGCCGATCACCTGCTCGGCCTGACCACCCACGAAAAGATCATGGCGCTACAGGAGCAGTATGACGACGCCCATTTTGCCGCGATCGGCCCTGCGGGTGAAAACTGGCAGAATGTTTATGCCGGGGCGGTGGCGGTGAGCACCGAGAACCAGCTCAAGTCGAAGCAGGATAAAGTGCGTTTTGCCGGGCGGGGCGGCATGGGCAGCCTGATGGGTTACAAGAATGTGCTCGCCCTGGTGGCACAGAGCCGCGATCAGCTGGGCAGGACCCCGGAACCGGTCAAAAAAGCCAATCTCAACGTCATCAAGGGGGGCGGCTCGGCCCGCCTGCAGCCGATCAAACGTGGCGGCGGTGGTGGGACCTGGGCCGCGTACGATGTCCTCCAGGCGTTTCATGCCGTGCCGGTCAACAACTTCCGGCCGCAAGGCAGTGATCTGCCTGAAAGATTGTTCAGAAGCCGCGTTGAGCAAGAGTACGAGATCAAATCCGAGGCCTGTTATCGTTGTGGTATCACCTGTCACAACAACATCCATGAACGCAACGCCGACGGCAGCCCCGGGACGTTTCTGGCCAAGTTCGATTACGAGCCGCTCAACCTGCTCGGCACCAATCTCGGCCTGCACGAGGCAGCGCAGGCGGCCGCTTTGATCCACCTGTGCGACAACTACGGCATGGATGCGATCACCACCGGCGTGACCGTGTCCTACGTCCTCTCCTATAACCAAAGACATCCGGAAAAACCCCTGCTGAACGGCGCACACTTTGGCGACTTCGACAAGATTCATGATCTGGTCAAACGGGCCGGCCTGGGCCAACTCCCGGAAATCGGCCAGGGTGTCAAACGGCTCTCCGAGAGTACGGGCGAAACCGATTACGCCTACCATGTCAAGGGCTTGGAGCTGCCTGCCTACCAGCCGGAGACCAACCCCGGCTACGCCTGGGCGATCGCCGGTGGACATATGTCGATGGGAACCTACGGCATGCTGGCCCGCGAAGGCAAGACCGACCTCGGCTCCTGGATCGATGCCATCACCCGTGACAAATTACAGATCGTCGGCTTCGACATGATCGGCCTCTGCAAGTTCTTCGATATCGTCAATGGCATAGGCACCGACATGGTGGTCGATTGCCTGGCCGCAGAACACGGCCTCAAGGTGACCAGGGAAGAGCTGCAGGCCGCGGTCAAAAGAGCCTTTCTGCGTGGGCTGATTCTTGAACAGCGCCAGGGATACGGCAAACAGGAATATTGCCTGCCGGCGGAAGTGACGGCGAAGCCGAACCGGAATATCACCCTGCCCGGCCTGACCACCCCGGAATTTCTTGCTGAACTGGAGCAGGGTGTCTGGGACATTTTCGATCGTGAAATGCAGGAGCTGCTGTAGCCTGTCGTTATGTCGACAAATTGAATCCGCATTTGAGAGGTATTGGCTTGGCCCTGAAAGGCATGCAGATTATTGCTTCAGCATTCCGTGACTCCAACAACCGGGGCTTTGCTGCCGTGAACCCAGCGACCGGAGACTTGCTCGAGCCGCGATTCAGCGAAGCATCTTCTGCAGAGATCGACAGCGCGGCAAAGGCCGCTGCCGACTCTTTCGACCAGTACCGCATGCTGCCAATCGAACAGCGCGCGACATTTCTCGAAGATATCGGCAGCCAGCTGACGGCCTGCGCATCTGAGCTGATCGCCCGCACCCAGGCAGAAACAGCACTTGCCGAAAGCAGGCTCGAAGGCGAATTGACCCGGACTGTCAACCAGCTGAAACTCTTTGCCAGCACGGTCAGGCGGGGCTGTTTCGTCGCCGCCCGGATTGAGCGGGGGCGACCGGAACGGCAGCCGTTACCCAAACCCGATATTCGCTCCATGCTCGTTCCGCTCGGGCCGGTCGCGGTCTTCGGTGCCGGTAATTTCCCGCTCGCCTTTTCCGTTGCCGGCGGCGACACGGCCTCGGCACTTGCGGCTGGTTGCCCGGTTGTCTTTAAAGGGCACCCAGCGCATCCGGGCGCCTGTGAGCTTGCGGGCCGGGCGATCGTCAAGGCGATCAGGAAAAACGGTATCCCACCCGGTGTTTTCTCGCTGCTGCATGCCGAGGGTACAGATGCGGGAGCCGCGCTCGTGACTCATCCGATGATCAGGGCCGTTGCCTTTACCGGCTCATTGTCCGGCGGCAGGGCGCTTTACGACCTTGGCTGTTCCCGCCCGGAGCCGATACCGGTCTTTGCCGAAATGGGCAGCATCAACCCGGTATTCGTTTTGCCGGAGGCCCTGTCCGGTCGCCGTCAGTCGCTGGCAGACGGCCTGATCGAGTCGATGACACTCGGTGTCGGACAGTTCTGCACGTCCCCGGGCCTGATCGTCGCGATCAGATCGGCTGCCCTGGATCTGTTCCTGGCCAGTCTCGCCAACGGCGTCGAGGAGAGACCTTCGGCGATCATGCTCCATAAAGGGATCAAAAAGAACTTTCTCGACGAACTGGGCGGCCTCCAGGAGATTGACCGGGTGTCTCGTTTTGCTGGCATGCGGCCCGTGCCGGACGGTTGCAAGGTGTTTCCTGTGCTGCTGCAAACCGATGCCCAAAACCTACTCGATAATCCGCATATTGCCAGTGAGGTTTTCGGCCCTGCGACCTTGGTTGTGGTTTGCGATTCAACAGACGAGCTGCTCGCTGTGGCCGAGAGCCTGTCGGGGCAGCTGACGGCCACCGTGCATGGCACAGAAGATGATTTGCATCGATTCCAGAAGCTTTTCGGAATTCTGCAGCGCAAAGCCGGCCGGCTGATCATTAACGCCTTTCCAACTGGTGTCGAGGTCTGTCCGGCCATGCATCATGGTGGTCCTTACCCGGCGACGACCGACAGCAGAAGCACTTCGGTCGGCACTAATGCAATGCAAAGGTTTCTGCGTCCGGTTGCTTACCAGGGTTTTCCTCAAGAGCTGTTACCTAAGCCATTACGAGACCCGAACCCGAGGAAAATCTGGCGCATGGTTGACGGCGACATGAGTTGCGAGGACCTGTAAACAAACCCGGCAAAAAAAAAAGCGTTTTCATCGCATCATCGATTTGGCTATTTGCATCACCACCGGCTCTGGTGTGACTTAAGGAGTTTGCTCATGGGTGTAACCGTGATAATCCCGGCGCGCTACGCATCAACCCGCTTTCCCGGTAAGCCGCTGGCCGAGCTGTGCGGCAAGCCGATGGTGCAGTGGGTCTATGAGCGTTCTTCGCTGTGCGAGGCGGTCGACAAGGTGATTGTCGCGACCGACGATCAACGAATCGCCAATGCCGTAAAGGCTTTCGGCGGTGACGTCGTGATGACGCGGGCCGCTCACGCCACCGGTACCGATCGACTGGCAGAAGTTGCCGAAGGCCTCGATGATGAACTGATTGTCAATGTCCAGGGCGACGAACCCCTGATCGACCCGGCCATGATCCATGCGGCCGTTGCGCCTTTGCTGAACGACCAGAGTATCCCGATGGGCACGCTCCGAACGCCGCTGACCTCGCTGGACGAGTTCCGCAACCCGAATGTTGTCAAGGTTGTCACTGACCGTGCAGGTTTCGCCTTGTATTTCTCCCGTGCGCCGATCCCGTATTTCCGTGATTTCGCCGAACAGCTGGAACAGCGCTGGTCGGAACTGGCAACTGCCAAGCATGTCGGCCTGTATGTTTACCGGCGCAGTTTTTTGCTGGATTACCCACACCTGCCAAAGACCCCTCTCGAGGAGCAGGAATGCCTGGAGCAGCTGCGGGCGCTCGAACATGGCTACCGCATCCACGTGGCAACCACCGACCTGGTCGGTCAGGGGGTGGATACGCCGGCCGATCTGGAACGTGTCCGGGCCATATTGAGTTCTGCAGCGGGGACATGAGTCTTCGGCAATAAGGGGTTTTCATTTAAGCTCCGGGGGTGTAAAATCCGGAGCTTGAGTGATATTTGCTGCTTATCGAATCAATCCGGTCAGGAGAACCTATGAAGACCAAATTCATTTTCATAACAGGGGGGGTTGTTTCCTCGCTGGGTAAAGGCTTGGCTGCGGCCTCTATCGGGGCCCTCATGGAAGCGCGCGGATTGCGGGTTTCCATGCAGAAGCTCGACCCCTATATTAATGTCGATCCGGGGACGATGAGCCCGTTTCAGCACGGTGAAGTTTTTGTCACCGATGATGGCGCTGAAACAGACCTGGACCTTGGTCACTACGAACGCTATACCACGGCCAAATTGAGCAAAAAATCCAACTTCACCACCGGGCAGGTTTATGACTCGGTCATCCGCAAGGAGCGGCGTGGCGATTACCTCGGTGGCACTGTGCAGGTCATTCCGCACATCACCAACGAAATCAAGCACAAGATCCTCGACAATGCAAAAGATGTTGATCTGGCAATCATCGAAGTCGGTGGCACGGTCGGCGACATCGAATCTCTGCCTTTTCTCGAAGCCATTCGTCAGTTCCGTACCGATCTCGGTTCTGAAAATGTCATTTATCTCCATCTCACCCTGGTGCCATACATTCCGACGGCAGGTGAATTGAAAACCAAGCCGACCCAGCACAGCGTCAAGGAGTTGCGCGAAATCGGTATCCAGCCGGAAATCCTGCTCTGCCGTTGTGACCGGGAATTGCCACGCGACATGAAGGGCAAGATCGCCCTGTTCTGTAATGTTCGCGAAGAAGCGGTTATTACGGCACGTGATGTTGAAACAATCTACGAAGTGCCGCTGGCTTTCCACGAACAGGGCCTCGATGAGCGGATCGTCGACTATCTGAACATCTGGACCAAGAGCCCCGACCTGAGCGCCTGGGAAAGAATTGTCAAACGGGTCAAGGAACCGGCCGGTGAGACAACCATCGCCATCGTCGGCAAATATGTCGAGTTGACTGAAAGCTACAAGTCACTTTCGGAAGCACTGACGCATGGCGGCATCGGTAATGACTGCCGGGTTCAACTGAAATATGTTGATTCCGAAGCGCTTGAGCGCCATGGCCTCGGCGCCACGTTCAATGACGTCGATGGCATCCTGGTACCGGGGGGGTTCGGTGAGCGAGGCAGTGAAGGGAAGATTGCCGCGATCCGCTATGCGCGCGAGAACAAAATCCCTTTCTTCGGCATCTGTCTTGGCATGCAGATGGCCGTTGTCGAGTTTTCCCGGTCGGTCTGTGCGATCGAGGAAGCCTATTCAAGTGAGTTCAAGGAAGACGCCAGAAACCCCGTGATTCACATTATGGAAAAACAAAAGTCGGTCAAAGGAAAGGGCGGCACTATGCGCCTGGGGGCCTATCCCTGTTCGCTCAAGGACAAGACCCTGGCCCGCCGGATTTATGGCCAAAAAGATATCGGTGAACGACATCGACATCGCTTCGAATTTAATAATGCCTACCGGCAACAGTTGGAAAAATGCGGGCTGGTATTGTCCGGGGTGTATCCGGAAGAGGATTTGGTGGAAATCGTCGAGATTGAGGATCATCCGTGGTTTCTCGGTTGTCAATTCCACCCGGAGTTCAAATCCCGGCCCATGTCGCCACACCCGCTTTTTGAATCTTTCGTCGGCGCCTGTTTCAATGCCCGTCAGGAGCAGGAAGGCACATGATGAAAAGCCTCTCTGTCGGTCAGTTCTCCATCGGTGGTGAAAACCCTTTGGTTTTGATCGCAGGCCCGTGTGTTCTGGAAAACCTGGAGCACGCCCTGGCCCTTGCCGACAGTTTGCAAAAGATCGCCTTGAGAGCCGGGGCCGGCCTGGTTTTCAAGGCCTCCTACGACAAGGCCAATCGTACCTCGGTATCATCATACCGTGGCCCCGGTCTCGATAAGGGCCTGCAGATTCTGCAAGCCGTCAAAGAGAAAACCGGCCTGCCGATACTGTCTGACATCCACGACGTCTCCCAGGTCAAACCTGCTGCGGAAGTCCTTGATATCCTGCAGATCCCGGCATTCCTCTCGCGACAGACCGATCTGCTGGTCGCTGCCGGTGAGTCGGGCCGGGTCGTCAATATCAAGAAAGGTCAATACCAGGCGCCCTGGGACATTGGCAATGCTATCGGCAAAGTGCTCTCGACGGGGAATGATCTAATCCTTTTGACCGAACGCGGGTCGAGCTTCGGCTACAACAACCTGGTCAGTGATATGCGTTCGCTGGTCATCATGCGGCAGACCGGGTATCCGGTTGTTTATGACGCCACGCATTCGGTCCAGTTGCCGGGAGGTGCCGGTTCTGCCTCTTCCGGGCAACGTGAATTTGTCGCGCCCTTGTCCCGTGCGGCTGTCGCAACCGGCGTCGACGCGCTGTTCTGGGAGGTCCACGAAAATCCCGCAAAAGCTCT
>JBFLJZ010000171.1:0-2771 GCA_040882925.1 Desulfuromonadales bacterium | reverse complement strand
TCATGGCCCAGCCGGCACCGCACAACAGCATCAAGTATTTCATGAACACGACCTTCAATTACCCGACCATGGCCGAAGCGTACCGGGTCGCGGCGCTGAACGGCTACAATCGGTTGTGAACAGGGGCCAGGGGCTTGCCAAACCCGGGAAGCCAGCCTCAAGTCCCCGATTATCTTGTCTTTCCCGATGAGAGCCTAAGCTCTACAGCCTAACAACCGGTTTGGGAGATATTTATGATTATGACCAACGTCGGCAATGTGCCCGGCAAGAAGATCGTTGAACATTTCGGTATCGTGCAGGGCAGCACGGTGCGCGCCAAGCACCTCGGCCGCGACATGATGGCCGGTTTGAAGAACCTGGTCGGCGGCGAATTGAAAGGTTACACCGAACTGCTCCAGGAGTCGCGTCAGGAGGCGATGGACCGGATGGCCGAACAAGCCAGACAGCTTGGCGGCAACGCGGTCATCAATATCCGTTTCGCCACCTCCTCGGTCGCCCAGGGTGCCGCCGAGCTGTTCGCCTACGGCACCGCGGTGCGCGTCGAATAGGAACGGAGCGGATGAATATCATTCTGAACAACCTCGACCTGTTCCTCTTCCTCGCCCTGCTGGTGCTCGGCTACACCTGCGGCAGCATCGCCGAGAAGCGTCACTACAAGTCGATCCGGCGGCGCGAGCAAGCGCTGGTCAAACTGGCGGTGGTGACCGCCGAGGGGCGTTTCAAGGAGGGCGCGGTGAAGCAGTCCTTCCTCGTCAACGGCAGCACGGTGGTCTCCAACGACTACTTCAAGCGGCTGTTGGCGATCCTGCGCAACATCTTCGGCGGCCGGGTCAAGGCCTACGAGTCGCTGATCGACCGCGCCCGGCGCGAGGCGATCCTGCGCATGAAGGAAGAGGCGCGGGCGAAGGGGGCGCACATGATCGTCAACCTGCGCCTGGAGACCGCGACGATCGGCCGCTCGGCGAACAAGAAGAACCGCGTCGGCAGCATCGAGGCCCTTGCCTACGGTACCGCGGTGGTCATGGCCCGGCCGTGAAATTCACTCCCCGGCATATCGAAGACAACATCAACGTCTCGAAGACCCATCCCCTGGCCGAGCTCGGCTGGCTGGTCGGCGGCCTGTTGCTGCTGGTGGTTGTCGGCTACATCCTGCTCGGCGTCGCCACGGAGATCGCCGTCGCCAGGATCCCGGTCGGTGCCGAGGTCTGGATCGGCGAGCACTTTACCGGCAAAATGGATGCCCAGCAGAGCGAAGCCCTGCAAGGCCGCCTGGACAAACTGCTCGACGTCCTGCCCGCCGACTCGCCGTTGCACGAATACGATTTCTCCGTGCAGCTGGTGGAGAACGAGGAGATCAACGCCCTGGCGCTGCCGGGCGGGCTTATCGTCGTCTTTACCGGCCTGGTCGAACAGGCCGAGTCGGAGAACGAGCTGGCCATGGTGCTGGCCCACGAACTCGGGCATTTTGCCCACCGCGACCACCTGCGTCGCCTGGGGCGCGGCTTGAGCCTGGCGCTCGGCGCGTTCCTGCTGCTCGGCGAGGACAGCGCGACCGCTGATCTGGTCAACCGACTGTTCCTCGTCACCGAAAGACACTACTCGCGGGAACAGGAGTCGGCCGCCGACCGTTTCGGTCTTGAGCTGCTGGTGGCCGGTTACGGTCACGCCGGTGGTGCCACCGACTTTTTCGCCCGGGTCGGCAAAGATGCCGGCAGCCGGGCCCCATACCTGCTGGCGTCGCATCCGTATCCGGGCGACCGGGTCAAGGAATTGCAGGGCCTGATTGCAGCGCATGGCTACCGGGTTGATGCGGTCATCCCGCTCGGCCAAGACCTGCTGCAGGATTTGCCGGTCAGCAAAGAATCGCCGGGCATGGAGCCTGCGTCGGTGGCAGGCCAGTGAGCTTGCCGGCCTTGCCACCCTGATGTCGGGATGCTTTTCAGTTGAAATCATCTTCTGTTCTGGCAAAGTAAACATATCATGAACGATTTCACAGACCAGTTGCCGCTCGGCAAGGCCACCGTTTACAAGTCGGAGTACGATCCGGGCCTGCTCTGCCCGGTGCCGCGCAAGCTCAAGCGTGACGAGATCGGCCTGACCGGTGCACTACCCTTCCACGGGGTCGATATCTGGAACGCTTACGAAATGTCATGGCTGACCAGGAAGGGCAAGCCGGTGGTGGCGATGGGCGAGTTCCGCGTCCCCTGCGAATCGCCGTTCCTGTTCGAATCGAAGTCCTTCAAGCTCTACCTCAACTCGTTCAACCAGACCCGCTTCGAAGATTTCGATGCGGTCCGCGTTTTGATGGCCCAGGACCTGACCAACGCCGTTGTCGCACCGGTCGATGTTCGTTTGATCGGCGAGCAGGAGTTTGCCGGTGCAATCTTCGGCACACTGCCCGGCGAATGTCTTGATGACCAGGACATCGCCATCGCAGGCTACGCCCTCGAGCCGGGCCTGCTCGAAGGTGCTGCCGACGCAGCCCGGCCGGTCGAGGAAGCCCTGTACAGCCACCTGCTGAAGAGCAACTGTCTGGTCACTGACCAGCCCGATTGGGGCAGCGTGCTGATCCGCTACCGGGGCGGCAGAATCGATCGTGAAGCACTGCTGCGCTATCTGGTTTCCTTCCGCCTGCACAACGAGTTCCACGAGCAGTGCGTCGAGCGCATCTTCACCGACCTGTTGCGCTTCTGCCGGCCGGAGCGGCTGACCGTCTATGCCCGTTACACCCGGCGCGGCGGCCTGGATATCAACCCCTGGCGCAGCAACTT
>JBFLJZ010000025.1:0-6528 GCA_040882925.1 Desulfuromonadales bacterium | reverse complement strand
TGGCCTGTAAAGCCAACGACAATATTCAAACCAAGGGCAGCAATGCCATAGTAGCCGATTTGAATCAGAAGGTTCAGGTAGTAGGCGTCCAGGAAGAGTGGCGCCAGAAGCAGACCCCCCACGGAAATGAACGCGACCCGTCGCGCCAGCGGGGTTGGGAAGATGGTCATGTCCGCCTGGTAGGTGGTGCGGAATTCTCCGCAGCGCATGCGAGAATGAGCAGAAGCCATCTTTTAAATCCTCTCAATATCTTTGGTGCCGAACAAGCCGTAGGGCTTGATCATGAGAATGATGACCAGGGCATAGAAAGGCGCAATATTGTACATATTGCCAAGCTGCAGCCACTGGCTGTCACAAAATTCAGCGAGGTTCTCGAGCACCCCGATCAGCAGGCCACCGACGATCGCACCGACAATCGAATCGAGGCCACCGAGAATGACAACCGGGAAGACCTTGATACCGATGAAGGAGAGCGCCGAAGACACTCCGTTGACCATGCCGATAACCACCCCGGCCAGAGCCGAGACCACGGCAGAGATTGCCCAGGCGGCGGCGAAGACATGCTTGACCGAGATACCGAGACTTTGCGCGATTTGCTGATCGAAGGCCGTGGCACGCATCGCCAGTCCCATGCGGGAATACTTGAAGAAGAAGTAAAAGCCGATCATGATCACCACTGAAACAATCACGCTCATGATGTAAGCCGTTTCAACCTGCAAACCGCCAATGTTCACCGACGCGGTATCGAAGACCTGGGGGAAGGCCTTGGTGTAACCACCGAAGATCCAGGAGACCAGTGCCTGAAAGAACATCGACAAGCCGATGGTGACCATGATTACGGAAATAATCGGCTCACCGATCATCGGCCGCAGCACCAAGACCTGCAGAACCACGCCGAAGACCATCATGAAAACCAGAGTCAGCGGGAAACCCACATAAAATGGCAGCTCGAACTTGACTAGCATGGCCCAGCAAGTCCAGGCACCGATGAGCAGAAACTCTCCCTGGGCAAAGTTAACCACCCGGGTCGATTTGTAGATCAGCACAAAGCACATGGCCACGACCCCATAAAGGGTCCCGACAATCAGCCCGTTGACAATCATCTGAGTCAACAATTCAAAATTCATAGTTATTCTCCCGTCACCGGTTACGAAGCTTTTTTCACAGGGACTTTTACGGCAAGGTCATTTAAATCCATCAGGTCCACAATCCGGACATCGGTCTGGACACGTGATTTATTGCCATCCTGAAAAGTAATCACCGTATCGATATGCACAACATCCCGATCGGAATAGATGGTGTCGATGATTTCGGCATATTTTTCCTTGATGACGCCACGACGAACCTTCCTGGTCCTGGTCAATTCGCCATCGTCAGCATCAAGCTGTTTGTAAAGCAGGAGAAATTTGCGAATCTTCTGCGCGTCAGGCAGGGTTTCATTGACCGTTTCCACTTCTTTCCTCACCATTTCGTAGACCCTCTCCTGAGCAGAGAGATTGATGTAGTTGGTGAAAGCGATGTTACGCTGCTCGGCCCACTTGGCAACGATCTCGAAGCGGATGCAGATGATCGCCGACAGGTAAGAACGTCCGTCACCCTGAACAACTGCTTCGGCTATGAAAGGCGAGAACTTGAGCTTGTTCTCGATGAACTGGGGTGAGAATTTGTCGCCATTCGACGTCTCAGACAGATCACTGATACGGTCGATAACCACTAGATGATTGTTCTCTTTCTTGAAGTAGCCGGCATCACCGGTGTGCATCCAGCCATCATCGAGGGCGGCATCGGTGTCTGCCTGATTCTTGTAGTAGCCGAGGAACATGCCGCAGGTCTTGGCCACCACTTCTCCGACACCGTTATGGTCAGGGTTGTCGATGCGCACCTGGGCATTGCGAAACGGGATACCGACACTATCAAAATCGACATCATTGGCTTCGTGGATGGTATAGGCACCGGCCAGTTCGGTCTGACCGTAGAGCTGACGTAGCGGCACCCCCATAGACAGAAAGAATTTGAAGGTGTCCGGGCCAAGGGCGGCGCCGCCGGTTGCGGCAGAGCGCAAATAGGTAAATCCGAGTCGATCCTTCAAAGGCCTGAACAGCAGCCAGTAAGCCAACTTTGATTTATTGCCATGCCCCTTGGCAGACGCCTTGTCGGCAAGTTTCATGGCGAAACGGTACATAGCTTGTTTGAACCTGGTCGCATCCATCATCTTTGCCTTAACATCAGCGGCGACCGATTCCCATACACGCGGCGCGAGGAGCACAAAAGTCGGCCCAATCTCGCGCAGGTCCGACATCATAGTTTCCGGTTCTTCAACAAAATTAACGATTATCCGACTGATCAAGGCCTGTGCCACAGCATAGACCTGTTCCATGATCCAGGGAAGCGGCAGCACTGAAACATAATTATCACTCGGATACTTTGGGTCGGCCTCCAGATAGGCGACGCAATGCTCCAGCATGGGACCGGCCTGCAGCATGGCCAGCTTTGGATTGGAGGTGGTTCCCGAGGTCGGACAGAGAATCGCCACATCCTCGGCTTTGCCCTGATTGACCAAGTGCATATAGAGTTCGGGCTGTTCTTCATCGAGCTGTTGGCCGCTTGACATCAGGTCAAGGTGACTCATCAGCCTGGGATCGTCATACTTGCGCATTCCGCGCGGATCACAGTAGATGATATGCTCGACACAAGGGCATTCCGCGGTAATCTCAAGGACTTTATCGACTTGCTCTTCATCCTCGGCAATAATGATTTTGGCGCCGGCATAGTTGATCAGGTAGGCAACCTCCTCATTAAGGGAATCCTGGTAAATACCGAAAATCATCGCCCTGAGGGCATGCGCGGCAACCTCGCCATAGACCCATTCGGGCCGGTTATCACCGATAATGCCGACCGAATCATTTTGACCGATTCCCAGCTTGTGCATACCGAGGGCGAACAACTTGACATTTTGATTGTAGTCCGCCCATGAGTAGGCGTTCCAGATGCCGAAGTCCTTCTCCCGCAGTGCGACTTCACTTGGCCAGTTGGCCGCATTGTGAGCAAGCAGCTTGGGAAATGTGTCGAATGTTTTGACGTCGGTATATGCCAGAGATTGCACGCTCATCAGGACACCTCCCCGGCGGTTTCCTGCACTTCGTCATCGAAACCGACGCCAAGATAGGCGGTCTTGACCTGCTCGTTCTCCATCACCTCATCTGGTAGTCCGGTACAAATCTCTTTACCAAAATCAAGGACCATCACACGATGGGATATATCCATAACCACTCCCATATCATGCTCAATCATGATGACCGTCATTCCCCACTCTTCATTAAGGTCGATTATGTAGCGGGCCATATCCTCCTTTTCTTCCAGGTTCATACCCGCCATTGGTTCGTCCAGGAGAATAAGGTCGGGACGCAGCGCAACGGCCCTGGCAAGTTCAACCCGCTTACGAAGACCATAGGAAAGCGTTCCGGCGACGGCTTTGCGGATATGGGCTATTTCAAGAAAATCTATAATGTCCTCGACCTCTCGACGATGTTTCAATTCTTCATTGCGAGCGCCAGAAAGCCAATAAAGAGTGCCAGTCAAAAAGTTGTTCTTCAACAGGTGATGACGGCCGACCATAATATTGTCTAGCACACTCATATGATTAAAAAGTGCCAGGTTCTGAAATGTACGCCCTATGCCGAGCTGACAGCGATCATTAGGCTTCATCCCGACAATGCTCTGATCTTTAAAGACAATTTGCCCTTTCTGTGGCTGATAACGGCCAGAAATACAATTGAGCATCGACGTTTTGCCCGCGCCATTCGGGCCGATAATCGAGAAAAGTTCACCCGGTCGGACCTCGAAGGAAACTTCACGCAGAGCATGTACACCACCGAACGAGAGGAAGATATTCTCTACTGTTAGCAACGGTTTGTATTCGTTCATTAACGCTACCCTTCCAGAGTTATCAGTAAACTGATCGGTGTCACAATATATGTCTCCTAGACATGTCAAGCATAAGTGCAAAACAAATACCAAACGCTGTTTTAGCGTTAACCAGTTATTAAGTATTCATTCTAAGCTGTTGATTTAATGACACAATACACAATGATTAAATAACCTTTATAAGAAAAAAGGCCTATGGACCTGTCACCGATTGTTAACACTAAGATAACGACTGTTAAAGGCAATGACACAGAAGTTAAGAACTGTTAAACCGACTGTGGAAGATAGGTCATCCGGACGATGTTCGTCTTGATCAACACAGGAATGAGCTTACGCGCAAGAAATGTGCGTAAAAGAAAGAAAAAAGACCAGCGACTGTACGTAACGCAAGTAAAAGGTAAATAAGGCAAAACAATTTGCAACCAGGATCAGTGTTCGCCTGGCAGGTATTTAATGAAGGTTGTATTTTTGTAGTTTTTTATAAAGACCGGGCCGTGAGATCCCCAGCAGATTGGCCGCCACGAGTTTATTGCCGCCCACCCTTTCCATGGCGCCAAGGATCAGATCTTTTTCGATCTCCTCCATAATTTCCTGTAGAGACCGACTGCCAAGGTCTTTGGCAGCGTTCAGGCTGAAGACACCGTTGTTTATAGATGTCGGTTCATCAGAATGCTGGAGGTCGGCAATCGGCGCAGGGAGATCATAAAGCCTTATAAAAGGGCCGTTGACCATATTGAAAGCACTTTCGATAGCACTTCGTAATTCACGAACATTGCCAGGAAATGGATAAGCTTTCAATGCCGTCCAAGCGCGAGAGCTTAGACCCTGAACGTTCAAATCAAACTCGGCATTAAACTGTTCAACAAAATGCCTGGTAAGTTGAAAAACATCCTCAGTGCGATCGCGCAACGGCGGAATCGGCAAAGACACGACGTTGATCCGATAATAGAGGTCTGAGCGCAGCTTGCCATCCTTGACCAGAGCCAAAGCATCACAATTCGTTGCCGCGATGAAACGGACATCGACGAAGCGAATATCCTGACTACCGAGAGGAGCGACTTCCCGCTCCTGCAGGACACGCAGCAGCTTGGCTTGCATGGCGAGTGGCATTTCACTGATTTCATCAAGAAAAAGTGTTCCGCCATGAGCCTGTTCGAACTTACCGATCTGTCCGCCACGCCTGGCCCCCGAAAATGCACCCTCAACGTAGCCGAAGAGTTCAGCTTCCAACAAGTTTTCAGGGATAGCTGCACAATTGACCCTGACGAAAGGGCCATCACTACGGCGACTGGCAGCATGAATCGCATGCGCAAAGAGCTCTTTGCCTGTACCACTCTCGCCGGTCAACAGTACGGTAGAAGAACGATCGGCAATCCTCACCAGTCTTTCTTTAAGGTCCCGCATGGTCTGCCCAAAGCAGACGATCTGATCGACACTGTACAAGGCTTTAGGTCTGTGACCGGCAATAGCCCGGCGGCCTTGCTTACCTTCCGCAGGTGAAAGTTTGCCGTCCATAGAAGAACCACAGGGTCCTTCCCTCAACTGGATCTTGCCGTAAGCACCGAATGTTTTACCATTTTTTATCAGTGGCCAGCGGCTAGCGACAATCTCCCGCCCGTTCAATTGATGCGGTTCACCTATTTCAGCCTTGCCTGAATCCATAACCTTGGGCAAACGGGACAAGGTCGTATCAGGGTAGGATTCATTGACGTGACGACCCACCATTTCGACGACCTGAAGACCTAGTATGTCAGCAAATTCACGGTTGACCATCAGGATGAATCCGGCACGATCAACCAACAAAATGCCACCACCGGCATCCAGAGAGAAGGGATCGATAGACTGCACAAAATCATGGAGGACCAAAGCCGCTTCGTTGCCACGATCAAGAGCAGTTAAAACCAACTCACCACCGGCCAGGGTCCCGCAAACACCACCTGGAAAGTATTCTGCCGCATACCAACGGTCATCGATAGGAACAGGCAATGATTTGAAACCGAAGCCCTTGGCCAGGAGGGCATGAAAATGGCGCAAGGCTCCAACCTGCTCGAGACTTCTGCCAACAGAGAGCGCCTGATCTAGGCCTGCGAAGGGGTTGTCATCACTGACTGTGATTATCATTTGATGCCGATCAAGACCGACAACCCACTGGAAAGGCTTTGCTTTTGATGATTTACCAACGATATCCAAATGCCGAAGAGATGACGGTTTCATTAATGCATTTTCTCCGTAATTTTATGCTTGTACAGAACAGTTGGCTGACCGAAGCGGCCTTTTTTTGCCCCAACAGATCACTGGCTTTCAGAGCAATACAATAACACCGTTTTACAAGTAAACAAATAAAACTTTTACAATCGTTACGACTGACGCAGTGCTTAGACAAAGAACCTCATTGAAGGCACACTGTGAAGCCTTTTTGTTTACAAAATTTATCCGAGGATAAACCATAAATTGACAGAATGAAAAGCTAAGGAAGCATAAAACAGATTCAATCCACCAAATTTTTAGGCTTAGCTTGACAATATGTAGACATAGAACAAAACATATTATCGCCCAGACGAATGTAAACTAAAGTATACAGGAGGGACACTTGAACGTCACTTT
>JBFLJZ010000170.1:0-7720 GCA_040882925.1 Desulfuromonadales bacterium | reverse complement strand
CCCAGATTCTCGCAAACTTCCCCATCAAGTAAACAGTTGTAAAGTAGAGTTCTCAGCGTGTGTTAACATCTATTCGGCAGGCCTCAGGTCTCCCGATGAGTCATGAGGCCGTTCTTTTTTACTTGATTTTCCACCAGTGAGTTGATTCTCGTACCTCTCGCAGTTTACGGAACAGGTAATGGTCGAGCAGCTCATTGCGATACGTCCGATTTAACCCTTCAATATATGTGTTCTGGTTCGTTTCACGTGGTTGAATGTTTTGAACCGTCATGCCAATTGACTTCGACCTCCCGTTGCAATAATTGGCATCATAGATCCAGTCTGCTACCCGTTACCCCAGACCAGGCTGCGCGCAATCCAGCCAACCCGTTTACTCTCATGCTCAACCTTCAACCAATCGTCTTTTCTTGCCAACACTTTAAAAACAACACCACGATTAGCGCGGAACATTAGATCATGTTCCGTTCCCGGACCTGTGCGGATATTGCCTCTGCCGACCTTGACCACAACGGTTCGCCCTGTCCCGATGGCAGATTTATCAACCCAACCTTCACGCCCCATATAATCGCTCACTTTATAATTTTTGCCATCCTTCTGGACCACTTTCAGTGGATAATGTCGCGGCACGACCAAAATCACCTGGGCAATATACGAATTCGAAGAATCACTGATTTCCACGGAATTTTGTTTAACTGACAAAATCTCCGCTGAGGCAAAGGTCGCAACGCTTAAGATCAACAAAACACCAAACACCAACTTCATACAACCCCCTTTCATAGGGATAATTCGCATTAATTTTTCAAACCAGAACTAGTGACTGGTTCCTTCCGCATTTTAAGGTTGCGTCCTTTTATAAGCGGCAAGGCTCTTTAAATAATCCAGATTTCTCGCCGCTTTCACGTAATAACTAGGATTCAACTCCAATGCTTTGACAAAAGCTGCTTCGGCCTTCTGCCAACGGTTTTGCACCATGTAGATATAACCGGCATTGTTATACGCCCCGGCCTGGCCGATGCTGTTTGCAAACAAGGACAAACCTTGCACTTCATCTCCATTCAATATGTATGCAGCTGCAAGATTGTTCTTGATCCGTCGATCTTCACGTTTCAACTTTGACCCGGCCAAAAAAGCATCAATGGCTTGCGGATAAGCGCCATGAATCATATAGTGAAACCCCAGATTATTAAACGATGATGAATTCGCCGGCTGCAACTCCACCACCCTGAGATACAACTTTTCTGCCTGCGCACTCTGCTCCAAGCTATCATAACAGATGGCCATTTCCGTCAAGACATCAGGATTGTTTGGGGCCAACTTCCGGGCCTGTTGCAAATAGCTCTCAGCCTTTGCACAATCCCCTTCCAACCGGTAAATCTTGCCCAGCCCAAGCAGGGCCGTCTGGTTCTCAGGGTTGAGTTCATGCACCTTGGAAAAAGTGGTTTTCGCCTTGCCTAGTTGTTTTTGTTTCATAAACAACTCACCCAGCAGTTGATACACTTCGACATTATCTGATGTTTTAGTCAGGGCCTTGGACAAGTGCAGATGGGCCAAAGACAAATTCTCCTGCTGCAAATAAATTCGTCCCTTGTAAATCAAGGTCTCCAATGGAAGATTTTCCAGCTTTCCCTCGGTATCAACCTCGACCAGGTTTTGTTCAGCAACAGGGACAAAACTGACCGCCTTAGGTTGCCGAGCACAACCACTCGTCAGAACTAGACTACTTAACGCACAGAGCAAGAAAATCCCCTGCAAAGACAGGTAACGCATGATCAAACTCCTTCCAAGTCAATAACAGTCTTATCCGGCAGAGTTTAATACCGGCATTAATATCTTCGCAACTTTCAGACCAGCAGGTCCCAGCAGCACCACCAGAATTGCCGGGAAAATGAACATGATTAACGGCAGGGTCAGCTTGACCGCCATCTTGGCCGCCTTTTCCTCGGCGATCTGCCGCCGTTTAACGCGCATAGCATCAGCATGCACTCGCAGTGCTGTCGCCATACTGGTCCCGAAACGGGAGGTTTGGACCATCATCGTGACCAGGTTGCTCACCTCAGCAACACCGGTTCGCAGACTCATGTTCTTCAGACTTTCGCTGCGGGGTCTGCCCGCGCGTATTTCCCGGTTGACAAGATAAAACTCGTCACTTAAATCTTTATTCAAAGAGCGCAACTCATCACCGACCCGCTTGAATGTCATATCGAGCCCCAAACCTGATTCGACACAGATAACCATCAAGTCCAGAGCGTCTGGCAGTGCCCTGAGGATCCCCTGCTTTCGTTTCTGGATAATAAGGCTCAGCGCGATCGCCGGGATAAAATAACCGACAATCGCCAACATCAGGCAGATCAGGAGGATTTGCGGGGTCAAGGCATAAAACATACCGCGAAGCAGGAACAACACCGGCAGCAGACATGCCAGAACAAGTTTAAGTGCAAAATAGATCCGATAGCTTTTCTGCGTACGAAACCCGCCCTGCATCAACCGGGTTCGGGCCTTCTGTTGCCCGTCAGCGTTACTCGGCGACAAGATACCATGCATGGATGTGGTAAACTTTGCAACCACGCCATGATCCTCTTCCTCAAGCAGCCTGGTCTTCTTCGACAGGGTCGCCGGAGTATCTTTCTGCAGCAACTTGCCCAGCCTTTTGGATGCCATATTTCGGTTGAGAAAAATCAACAGCGGCACGCCGACGAACAGGACAACGGAAATGAACACGGCCAGGTTAATCAATAACACGTCACTGTTGCCAAAGGCTTTGTTGATGACATTGAATATATTATTCATTGCTCGCTCCTACATCTCGATACGAATGATTCTGCGGATCATCATAACGCCAAAAATCAACATGACAATGCCCCCGGCCAACAGCTTTTGACCTTCGGTATCGGTCCAAAGCAATGAGATGTAGTTGTAATTAAGAAAGTAAATTATCAAAAACATCACGATCGGCAGCAGGACCAATATCACTGCTGACACCTTTCCCTCGGCTGTGAGGGTTGAGACGTGCCGCTTGAATTTAACTCGCTCACGGATCAAATGACTGATGTTGTCAAGGATTTCCGCGATATTCCCGCCGGTCTCCTTCTGCACCAGGATGGCGATGGTGAAAAAACGCAGATCTGGATTGGGCACCCGGGTGCAGAGGTTCTCCAGCGCCTCCTTGAGGGTCAGTCCCAGAGTGATTTCATCAACAACGGCTTGAAATTCACCACCGAGGGGATCAGCCATCTCCTCTGCGATCATCTCCACCCCGGAAGTCAACGCATGCCCGGAGCGTAAAGCCCGGCCCAGCAGATCGAGGGCCTCGGGTAACTGTTCCTGGAATTTGTTCAGAGACTTTTGTTCGAGAGAACGCAGCCAGAGCAACGGCACAAGCAAGAGTATCCCGCCGAGGAGCACCCCGGCGGCGACTGATCGATGCAAATAGAAACCAATTGCCGCACCAGCCACAGCCAGAAGGAGGCTGATTAAGATAAAGTTTGTCGCAGAAATCTGCCGGCCGGACCTCAACAACATTCGGTCCAGCCTGGACAGCCGCGGTAAAGAGAGAAAAAAAGCCTCCAAGACACCGGCCTTGCTGAAAACCTTCTTCTGATAAAGGCTCAGCTTGTCCTTGCCATGCTTGCCGCCTGCAGAAATAGAGAGCAGGCGCGTTTTCAATTTACGCTTTTCCACCAGTTTGCTGTTTGACCAAACCATGTGGGCACACAGAACGCTCAGGCCGACAAACAGAAAAATGGCTCCATTAAGCAATATAGTTTGAAGATCCATGGTCTCTTGCTCCTCTCTGCATAAATGGGTCAGTCGTTAGAAAAGAGCTCTTCCGCAAAGCTGATCCCGGCCTGTTCGAGTCGTTCCGCAAACCTGGGTCGAATGCCGGTTGCCATAAATCGCCCCAAAACCTTGCCGTTCTCATCAAGACCCTGTTTTTCGTAACGAAAAATCTCCTGCAAGGTGATGACTTCGCCCTCCATCCCGACAACTTCGATGACTGACATGAGCTTACGGGACCCATCGGCCACACGGGAGACCTGGATAATCATGTCGAGTGCCGAGGAGACCATGAAGCGCATCGCCTTTTCCGGTAAGGAGACGCCGGTCATCAACAGCATCGATTCCAGCCGGGTCAGGGAATCGCGGGGCGAGTTGGAATGGATGGTGGTCAAAGAACCTTCGTGGCCGGTATTCATTGCCTGCAACATATCGAAGGCCTCTGTTCCACGCACCTCGCCGATGATGATCCGGTCCGGACGCATCCTCAGGCTGTTGATCACCAGGTCGCGCTGAGTCACCGTACCGGTCCCCTCAATACTGGCCGGTCGGGTTTCCAGCCGCACCACATGCTCCTGCTGCAACTGTAATTCAGCCGAATCCTCGATCGTGACGATTCGCTCGGCTGCCGGGATGTAGCGCGACAGGACATTAAGCAGGGTCGTTTTGCCAGCGCCTGTGCCACCGGAGATCATTATATTCAACCGGGCCTTGACACATTTTGCGAGAAAGCCCGCAATCGCCGGTGTTAGAGCCCCCAACTGCACAAGGTTCTCCATCTCGAGGACCTTGCCGCCAAAACGCCGAATCGACAGGATCGGGCCATCGACCGCCAGGGGAGGGATGATGGCATTCACTCGTGATCCATCGGGAAGTCTGGCATCGACCATCGGGGTTGATTCATCGATCCGCCGCCCGACCTTGGAGACGATGCGATCGATGATATTCATCAAGTGGGTATCATTGACGAACCTGGCATTGGTTTTTTTCAGAACACCGCCGCTCTCAACATAAACATCCCGATAGGTATTACAGAGAATATCGGACAAAGAATTGTCCCGTAACAGCGGTTCGAGTGGCCCCAGTCCGGTTAATTCATCCTTGACTTCAGTGATGAGCGATTGCCTTTCCTGATCGTTGAGCAGGGTGCTTTTGCCGCGCAGAAAATCTTCCACGATCAGTTTAATTTCCTCGCGGATTTCGTCATCTGTCAAAGTATCCAGCGCTTGCAGATTTGCCTCTTCTATCAACTTGGCATGGATCTGGTTTTTCAATTCGTAGAAATGTTCGTCTTTGACCGTCAGTTCAGGGACAGTTTCGACCACCTCTGGTTGAAAAACGCCTACAGGCTCTGCTACCTGGTTTTTATTGAATATTGATTTAAGCATAGTGATCTCCTAAATAGCTTTGCCAAAGACACCTTTAATGCCCCGGTAGTCGCGATAGACATCAGGCTTTTGCATCTTTTTGACAAAATCGAGAATATTGCGGGAAAACATGGCAGACGCGTTCTTCTGAACCAAAGGCATGCCGCGATTAATCGACGAAACAATCTCCACGAAATCGTTGGGGAACGCCCAGAAAACAGACCGTTTGATGCTCTTTTCAACTTCTTCAATGCTGAGCGTACTCCTCTTGATATAACGATTGATCACCACCTCGATGCGGGATTGAGCGATGCCAAGTTTTTCGAGATGCGCACAAAGCCGCGAAGCATTTCTGATGGCAGGCACCGACAGATCGGTGATGAGGAAAATCCGGTCCGACAGGGTCAGTGACGCAAGGGTCGAGTCATTCAGATGCATGGCAGGGCAATCCAGGAAGGTATAGTCATAAAGTTTGCGTGCCAGAACGAGGATCTGTTGCACATGCTCGACCTTGATTTCCTTGATATCCGACGGATTATGCGGTGCGGCCAGAAAGTCGAGGCCGGCTTTATGCCGGGCTATGGCACCACGAAACAGAGAGACATCGAGGCGATGGAAGTTGCGACATAAATCAACAATGGTCAGCTCAGGCATCGTATCGAGCATCACCGACAGGTCGCCTGACTCTAGACTCATATCACATAAGGCCACACTCTGACCCAGCTGCCGGGCAACCGCAGCGGCGCTGTTCACTGCCACGACCGAAGATCCGAGCCCCCCCTTGCTGCTGATAAAAGTGCAAATCTTGCCCTCGGCAACCTTGCCGGCATTCACCCGCCTGATGCGGAACTCCTCGATGGCGTCGATCAGGTTGTCAGCCTTGATCGGATTGCAGATAAATTCGCTGGCGCCGGCCTTCATCAGTCGGACGATATTTTTCGGGCTGATATCAGGAGATATGACAAAAATAGACGCCTGGGCAAATTGTTCTTTAAGCTGGTGCAGCCTGGAAATAATATCGCCGCCTTCAGTCCCTTCGTCGAGGACAATGATATCGGGACACTTTTTCCCGGTATGAGTATCCTGTTGCAGCTGCGGTCCATAGCTCAGACTGAAGGCCAGTTTCGGAAGGGTGCTCAGAACGTCTGAGACCTGACTCAGAACCTCCTTGCGGCTGCTCTCTACGAGTATATTCAGTTCATGTGGCATAAGTACCAACCTTTCAGGATTTCATATTTGAGACACGCACGCAGTTACTGCACCAGCCCGGGGATACTACCGAATGTGCCAAAGTCCCCTCCGCCTCCGCGGGTCGGTCCTTCAGAAACATACCCGCAGTCAACTCTGCCCTTGATGGTTTTGTCCGGTACTTGCAAAATATCGGTAATCGTGATCCGGGCAAAGCCGACGGTTTTCAATTCTTGATTCGGGTTGTCACAATTGTTCGGTTCGTAAACAACCACTGTGGTCTGCCACACATGTCTGTTCCGCGGTATCGGAGGAACCGGGGGGCCATTCCCCTCTTGCGGATAATAAAGAGGCGTCACACCGTCGTCTTCATATAAAGGCTCTGCCGGAGGATCCGGCGGCAAGGCACCGGTCACTGGTCCGTTCTCGTCAGTTTGAACGGGTGTATCGTCAGCGCCATAAACATCGTGCCCCTTGTGTTTAAAGAGCAATAGCACGTCATCAAAGAGTGTTGCCATATCGCCACCTGAGTAGTTGTAGGATTCACCACCCACACTGACCTCAGGGTTCGTTTTTCTTGGGGGTACGCTTAAAAGGTCGCGCATATTCGGTGTATTACTGTTATAATCCCAACTGGTCCAGCCAGCACAGGACAAGGTGGTCGGTGAGAAAAAGATTTCTTGACCACAGAACCCCGTGGGGCCAAAGAATTGAGCATCAATCCCGACCGGCAGTTCCAACTCTCCAGGGGCAGCAGTGCCTTGGCCACTTAACGCCGCCGTCGCAACGGCCGAAACAGGCAAGGTGTCAATGCCCAGAACCCCGGCCAAAAAAGTCGTGATCGCATTATTCGCCTGAGCGTCCCGCCGAGCGATGACTCGGACAGCTTTTGGCTGTTCAGCCAGTTCGGTAAAGGGGTCATTGGCGGGATCGAAGGGCGGAGGAATTGAAAAATCCCAACGTCCAATCTGTACATCACTTTCGTTGATAACGATATTGACCTGACCGGCACGGTTGGCTAACCCGGTCTCAATGGCTACCGTCTTGATGTCCTCGCAGGGCCATTCCGCCATACCGCACTCGAAGCTTAACTGTTCCTCAGGGGTCATGTTCTCGTAGTAGTTGCCCAGTTTTCTGGCTGCAGCCAGGGCTGCGGCGTCGGCGACGTTCTGCAATTCGTTACGGGTCACCATCAAATAACCGACATCGATCGAAAGCGCGGCAAAACCGACCAGCATAATTAGCAGAAAAGCGATAGTCACAGCGGTTGCGCCCTTTTGTTTTTCTACTTTTCCATCCCACCAAGGATTGAACATCATGTCAGCACCTCATGCTTGTTACTCATAGCGCATCGTTGTCTTTGCTTCCAAGGGCAAGTTAGTTGAATAACT
>JBFLJZ010000169.1:0-9186 GCA_040882925.1 Desulfuromonadales bacterium | reverse complement strand
GTAAGAGTTCAGGGTGGAGGCAAGAACGATAGTTGATTCGCGCGCGTACTTCAGAATGCCGCCAATGAAGTAGCGCATCTCTTGACTGAGGTTATGATCTGCTTTGCTGTCGTAGAAAAGATTTTTTCCGTCAAGATCCGTCATAGAGGTGTGGATATGGAATGCGTTGCGGTTCATCTTGTCAAAGGGCTTTGACATGAATGTAGCATGCATGCCGTATTCCGCTGCGATTTCTTTGGTGACATGAGTGAAGAGCAGGGTGCGATCGGCAATGTCGAGGGGGTTGCCTGGTTCAAGATTTATTTCATGTTGTGAGGGCGTGACTTCATGGTGAGTTTTTTCGTATTTGATGCCACATTTGCCTAGCAGGTCGACAATCTTCTGGCGGACCACTTCTCCTTCATTGCCAGGTGAACTACCGAAGTAGCCATCAGAGTCTGTGTGAATGTCATCATTGAATTCGTTTCCTTTGAGCAGGAAGAATTCGTGCTCGGGGCCAACAATGAAACGCACACCATATTCTCGCTCTGCTTTTTCGAGAATCGCTTCGAGGACTGCTCGCGGGTCACATTCGGAGCGCTCACCGGACTGGTTGCAAAGCTTGCCGACGAAAAAGGCGACTTTGCGCCTTGAAAACACCAATATTCGCATGCTCTCCAAAACCGGGAACATGATGCGGTCTGAGTTGTCTACTGTGGCCAAGCCGGGAATTGAGCTTCCATCAATCCCGATCCCATGGTTGAGGATGTCCATGACATTGTTAGGGTTGATGTCGAGGTTCTTTAAGCGACCATTGAGGTCGGTGAAAAATATTTTTACCAGCTCAATGTCTTTTAGTTGCTCCGTAACCCGTTTCGAACTGCTGGCTTCTTGTTCAGCGAGAGCGAGTTCTCCCATGATCAACTCCTTTGTTGGATCAATGATTGTTTTTCGCCGGCCGGTATTGCCATTCAATCGGGAATATTGGGGATTTTTGTTTCCTGACCCAAATGGTTCCGCAATGTGTATTCAGTGTCGTTTTTGTCGATGATGTAATAGTCGGGCATCAATGGGATCTTCCCTATATTGGTGGCAATGACGTACATTGGTTGAGCCAAGCCTGTTGTATGGCCACGCAAGGCATCGCGGATCAATTCAGCGCCTTTTTCTACGGGTGTGCGGAAGTGGTCGATGCCGGGTGCAGGTTCACAGTAGAAAACATAATAGGGGCGGATTCGGACGCGGAGAAGTTTCTGGTGAAGTTCGCGGAAGGTCTCTACATCATCGTTAATGCCTTTGAGAAGCACAGCTTGGTTGCCAACGTTAATGCCGCAACTGAGCAGGTCATACACCGCTTTTGATGTCTCTTGGGTGATCTCTTTGGGATGATTGACTTGTGTGTTGACCCAAATCGGCACGCGATGGAACCCGCCGAGAACTTTTCGCAGGCCGGGGGTGATTCGCTGAGGCAGTACTACAGGAAGGCGGGAACCGAAGCGAATCATTTCAATGTGAGGGATCTCTCTGAGCTTGCAGACCAGGTAATCAAGTTGATCGTCGCTGAGCAGGAAAGGATCACCACCAGTGATCAAGACGTCTCGAATCTCTGGATGTTCCGCAATCCACTGCAACCCTTCGTCAACTTCAAAGCTTAATTTCAGGTCTTGGTCAACCACGAGTTCCTTACGAAAACAGTGGCGACAGTAGATGCCGCAGACTTGGGTCACTGTGAAGGCGATCTTATCCCTGTATTGTCGAGCAATACAGTCAGGCCTTTTTTCTTCGGTATCCCGGTTTTCCTTCCAGACAAGATAATCCTGCATGCCAAAGGTATTTTTAGTTTCGTTCATCGAGGGGATGACCTGTTTTCTGATTGGGCAGTTCGGGTCATCTTGATCCATCAGCGAGGCGAAGTATGGCGTTGTTCCCCAGGTCGTCTTTAACGTCTCGAGCGCCTCACGTTCAGCTGCGGAAAGGTTGATAAACTGTTCAAGTTTTTCAATCGAATTCACATAGTTTTTCATCTGTTCTTGCCATGCAATTGACATGAAAAATTACCTTTCATCGTGACTTTTGGGTGTTTGTCGTGGCATTAGATCGTCGAGATCAGTGTAACGCAATCTGCTCCAATTCCAAAGCGATTGTCTGAAAATTGGTGGCTTTGTTGTGCCTGATCCAGGCTGCTTCAGTCAAGCGACTTGGTCGATGTGGTGAATTTGATAGTAACGAAGAGTGGAGATCAACATGCCGTGATTTCGTTTCACGACGGCCAAGACGAAAACCGGCTTCTTATTGATAAAGGTTTGCAGGAGCGGTAGACAACTCAGAAAAAGCTGTTACAAGTTTAACTATCACTCTGTCTTATGATCCCCTCATAAGGCGAAGTCATTTGCCCTGCTCCCATCCCCTCCGGTGAGCGGGGCTTTTTTATATTTCGACCCTTCCATGAGACGGCCGCCGTTGGCCGAAATTGATGCCTCAAGCTTAGGCATAGGGCTTTCAGAATCTCTAGGCGCAATCTCCTGCGACGCTTCTGTTTTTTAAAGACCTGAGCTTTAAAAAGTGTTTTTCAGGCTGAGGTGACATGCAATATCTGCAAAAATTGATCGTGAACGGGAGCGTGAAAAAGGTCGCTCGAATTTCAACCGATTGAACATACCAGGCACGGTAAAGTCGATGACCCTCTGCTCCGGAGGGCCATCTTTTTGCATCCTGCAATACGAAAATAGTCCATCCTCGCTGAATGGGTCCTGCCACTTTGATATTATGGCATAATAAATTCACGCCATGAGCGGACCGTTCGTCCGTAAGTCATGTGAGCGGGAGGCCTGCTAAAGTGGAGTGTTTCGATATGCGTAATCTTACTGTTCTGATGCGAATCCTGTCCTGCACGGCGGCATTTTTGCTGCTGACTGCCGCGGCGCGCTCACCAGAGGTTATCAAGACCCAGGAGCACGACCTGCGCATCGCCGAAATTGCCACCGGCCTGGAGCATCCCTGGGGCCTGGCCTTCCTGCCGGACGGCCGGATGCTGGTGACCGAACGTCCGGGGCGGCTGCGCGTGATCAAGGACGGCCGTCTCGCAACTGAGCCGGTGGCCGGGCTGCCGCCGATCGAGGCACGCGGCCAGGGCGGACTGCTTGATGTCGCTCTGCACCCGGATTTTGCCGAAAACCGGCTGATCTACTTTTCTTATGCCGGATCCGGAGAAGGTGGCGTAAGCACAGAGGTGGCGCGCGGCAAACTGGCTGATCATCGCCTGGAGGATGTGCAGGTCATCTTCCGCCAGCAACCGAAATCCAAAACCGGCAGGCACTTCGGTTCGCGCCTGGTCTTCGATCAGGCAGGATACCTCTATATCACTCTCGGCGACCGTGGCGACCGGCAGCGCGCACAGCGCCCTGACGACCATGCCGGCTCGGTGATCCGCCTGCACGACGACGGCAGGATTCCTGCCGACAACCCCTTCATCGGCAAGCAAGGCTGGCAGCCGGAGAAGTTCACCCTTGGCAACCGCAACATCCAGGGCGCAGCGCTCCACCCCCGGACCGGGGAACTGTGGGCCCACGAGCACGGCCCACAAGGGGGTGACGAAATCAACGTCATTCGCGCCGGGGTCAACTACGGCTGGCCGGTTATCACCTACGGCGTCAATTACGTGATTGGCACTGCCATCGGCGAGGGCACCCACAAACCAGGCATGGCCCAGCCGCTTTACTACTGGGTGCCGTCGATTGCTCCATCGGGGATGACCTTTTACACCGGCGACCGCTTCCCGCGCTGGCGCGGTGACCTGTTTGTCGGCTCTCTGAAGGACCGCATGCTGGTGCGGCTGAGCCTTGATGGCGAGCAGGTGGTCGGGGAGGAGCGTTTTCTCCATGACGCCCTCGGGCGCATCCGCGATGTCCGTCAAGGGCCGGACGGGCTGCTCTACTTGCTGACCGACGAGAACGACGGCGCGCTGGTGCGCCTGGAGCCGGTCAAGTAATCGTGATTGTACAGGGAATGGTTGCGGAGCTCGCCGGCCGTTGAACCGCCTGCGGACTCATCCCGGGCGGAGTTTAAATTTTGCAGGCAAGATCTTCCAAGCGTAAAGGCCGATAAAAAGTGACGCTGTCCAGAAAATCCCCGAAAAACCGTGACCAGCCATATTCCATACTTTGCAATGTAAAAAACCCTCATCCGAAGATTGAGGGCTTTCGTTGGCATTGAATATAGTGGAGAAGAAAAGATCCCGCGTCAGCGAACAGGCCCTAAGCGGGATTCTGCAAACCGTTTAGCTGCTGAGAATGAAATTCTCGAGCTGGCTGATCATAAATTCCTTATCAGCAACGTTGGCTTTAACGAGGTCCCCGATTGAAACCACACCGATCAGTTGGTCATCCTCGAATACCGGCAGGTGGCGACAGCGTTTCTCGGACATTAACGCCAAGCCTTCTTCGACACTCTTGTCAGGCGTGATATAAAGGATTTTGTTCGTCATGATCTTCTCGACAGATGTTTTAAGTGATGAACGACCTTCCAGAATGACCTTCCGGGCATAGTCGCGTTCGGAAATAATGCCGACCAGCTTTTCGCCGTTTTTGACAAGCAGGGCGCCAACATTCTCCTTCGCCATCAATTCCAGGGCCTTGTACACGGTTTCATCGGCACTGATGCTGACGATTCCAGCTCCCTTGTTCTTCAATACATCACGAATCGATTTTGCCATGGCACCCTCCTTTCACGAGTCATGAAGTAAATGCTATAATCAATTCTATCTGACACGACAATTATGTCAAAAACACGTGACAAAAAGCATGCGAAACTGTCTCTACACCCAATGAAAAACCACCTTCATCCTCGGATTTGTCTCAGAAAGGATGTCACTGAAACGGGGCGGGGACACATTGTCAATTTGTTTCGCTAGGTTATGAAGTGTATTTTGCGAAGCTGGCTATTCATGACGCACAAAAATACCGGAGGTAAGTAAGATGTTTTTCGCTCGTTACGGTTTTTCTCTGTTGCTGGCAATCCTGCTCATCCCTGGCCTCTCATTGGCTGATGACGGCAGATACAACTATATCAGCGCCGCAGACCTTGAGGCCCGCCTGAACGCCAAGCTGCCAACCCATATCGTCGACATTCAGGTTGAGGAAGAATTTGCGCAACATCATATCAAGGGCGCTACAGCCACTTACGCCTACCCGGTCAAGAGTGATGCTGATCGTGCCAAACTTGATCATATTGTCGGGCAAATCGAGGGCGATAATGATCCCGTGGTGATTGTCTGTCCACGCGGCGCTGGCGGTGCTAAACGCACCTATGACTACCTGCTACAGCAAGGGATCTCTGCCGAACGTTTGCTGATTCTAGAAAAAGGTCAGGAGGGATGGGCCTGTACGCCTCTCACCGAAAGCAGTTAGAGCCTGTTGTTTGACATATTGGGTCGTCTGGTTGAGTTTGGTCAGTTCCCTCTTGTTTGATTCGATTGTTCGCGCTTACATAATCAAAGGCCGGCCCCTGGTTCAGGGGCCGGCCTTTGATGTATCAACTGAAGCGAGGATCAGTCTCTGCGCATCATGCGCATCTTTTTACGCAGGCGCCGTTGGGCTTCTTTCTCTTTACGCTTGCGCTTGACGCTGGGCTTTTCGTAGAACTTGCGCTGCTTCATTTCACGGAAGAGCCCTTCCTGCTGCAACTTGCGCTTGAGAACCCGGATGGCTTTTTCGACATTGTTGTCGACCACATGGATCTCCACCTGCAATCACCTCGCTTTCCTGGACAGATCACTCCCCGTAGGGAAGAGTGCGGACTATAACGGATTTTTTTTCTCAGTGCAAGCATAGAATCGGCAACAATTGCGTCAGCGCGGTGGTTTCGTGACGAACAGGCCGACCCTCAGACCGCCATTATCCAGTTTACTGACCTGGCTGAAATGCAGACCGGTTGCCTTGACCAGCGCCGGGTCGGGGCAAAGCACTGCCTTGCGCCAGCCGGGATAAGCCCGGGCGAGATGGCTGCCGATCTCCCGGTAGCAGCTCTTCGGGTCGCCCTCCAGTTCGAGGCGCTTGCCGTAGGGCGGGTTGCAGACGACCAGACCCCGGCCGTCGTGGACCGGCTGGTCGGCAAGGGATAACGGGTCGATCCGTACCCGTTCGGAGTTGCCGCTGCGCTCGCAGTTGTCCCGTGCCGTTGCCACCGCAGCGGGGTTGGAATCGTAGCCGCTGATCGACACCTGGTTGTCAAGCTGACCGCGTTGTGCCTCGTCACAGAGCAGGGTCCATAATCCAGGCCGGTATCCGGGCCAGTTCATGAAGGCAAACGGACGGTTGAGCCCTGGCGCCTGGCATTGTGCAAGCAACGCCCCTTCAAGGAGGAAGCTGCCCGAGCCGCACATCGGATCGAGCAGTGCCTCGTGCCCCTGCCAGCCAAGCAGCATGAGGACCCCGGCCGCCAGCGTTTCGCGCAGTGGCGCCGCGGTCACCGATTTCCGGTAGCCACGGCGGTGGAGCAACTCACCGGAGCTGTCGATCGAAATGGTGACGACATCTTCGACGATCCTGACCATGACCAGTTGCGGGTCTTTGCCGGCCGGGTTGGCGTTGCGGCCGAGGGCCCGGTTCAGTGCCGCTTCAAGGGTCTCTGCCACCCGCGTCGAGTGGTTGAGTCGCGAGCCATGACAGGCCACGCGGAAGGCGACCGGCGTTTCGGGGTCGATAAAACGTCCCCAGGGCAGTCGCTTGGTTTTGCGGTACAGGTCGGGGAAATCGCGGCTGCGACACTCGGCGAACCGGACCAGAATGCGGGATGCTGTCCGCAGCCACAGGTTGGCCAGGTACAGCTCACGCAGTCGGCCGGCCCAGGCGACGCCGCCTTTGTCAATGCCCACAGGGGCTATGTCGATGGCGTTCAGTTCTGCGGCACAGGTGTCTTCCAGCCCGGGAGAGACGACGATATAAAAATTTTCCGTACGACGATGGTCCATAAGTTGTTTCGCCCTGCCTGGCTAAGAGACGATGCGCGGTGTGTTGCATACACCTCGCCGGTCGCGTGCTAAATTAAAAAAGTTGGCCGGACCGGAAAAACGGGTAAAATAGAGGCCAACTTTGTTGTCAGGAGGTCAACCTATGTCATGGCGCTGGACGATATCGGCGGTGTTCCTGTTGGCGGCCCTGCCTGCCGTTCTCTACGGCAGCCGGCTCAAGGACGCAGTCTACCTGCAAACCGTCTCGGTAGGCAAGGTCGAGTTCAGTCACTACACCCATATGGAGATGTTATCGACCGGCAAAGACTGCACTGTCTGCCACAACGATGTCTATCACATCGTCACCAGGAAGAACCCGGCCTTTACCATGGCGGATATGGAGGCAGGTCAAGCCTGCGGCTTCTGCCACGACGGCAAGCAGGCCTTCAGCGTCTCCGGGGACTGCACGAGCTGCCATGCCGGCGATATCCTCTACAGCAACGACGATGCCGGTAATATCACCTTCTCCCACGATGCGCATCTCGGCATGTTCGGCTGTGAAGAGTGCCATCCGGATCTCTTCAAGCCGGAGCGCGGGACAGTCCCGGCGAGCATGGAGGAGATGGAAAATGGTCAATCCTGCGGCGCCTGTCATGATGGGTCGACGGCATTCAGCGTGGCCGGGGATTGCGAGGCCTGCCACGAAATGTGATCGAGAGTCGTGCCGACTTTTGGCCTTCGAGATTTATAACAGTCCTCTCCGGACACGGTTGCGCGAGGGCCTGTGGCAAAACAAAAATTTCAACGTCTGTACGCTTTCCATGTGATTTCTCTTGCACGGTTTTTCATTGCCGGCCCGGTTCAGCTTCGGTCCCAGTCTCCTGCTATTAGTCGCTTCCCTGCTGGTCTCTTTGTATGAGATTATGACCAGCACAAAAGCCATCGAGATCGATTGGCAAGATCTCGAAAACCGCACAAGCAATCATATGATCTCATGATTGGCACTTAAAATGGGTTTCTTGATTATCTTTCAACAATCGGTTCTGCCGCTTTTTATCATTATCGGCGTGGCACTGATCTATAATCGGTTTTTCAATCCTGACATCAGGCAAATCACCAGTTTGACGCTGACGGTCTTTGCCCCCGTGTTTGTCTTTGATGCCGTTGTCAAGCAAGGCATCAGCCTCAGCGCCCTGAAAATCCCTTTTGCTTTCATGGTGGCGTTGACCGGCTTGCTGCTGGTCATCTCTTACTTTGCCGGACGGCTTCTTCGGTTGCAGGACAACGACCGGATATCCTTCATCCTCGCTTGCAGCATGATCAATATCGGCAATTTCGGGCTGCCATTGATTTACTTCACCTACGGAGAACAGGCCGTTTCTTATTCGGTGGTGTACTTTGTCGCATTCAATTTCGCCCTGAGTACCGTCGCCATTTACGTCAGCAGTAACGCCTCCGGGTTCAAGCAGATTATGCTGGACCTTTTGAAAATGCCCCTGTTTCACGCTTTTTTCCTGGCGATGATTGTCGTTCAGTGCTCCGTCCAGCTCCCGGAATTCGTCCTGAAGAGTTCTGGCCTGATCGGACAAGCGACTATCCCGTTGTTGATTTTTATCCTGGGCTTGCAGCTTGCGAACACCCATTTTCAGACAAAGTTTTTAAAAATCATCGGCGTCGCCGTGGTGATACGGTTGTTGATCTCACCGGTCATCACCTATCCTTTGCTTGAAATGTTAAGCGTTACCGGTCTTGAGCAGAAGATAGCAACCCTGCAAACTTCAGCCCCTTCTGCTTTATTGCCGCTGATGTATGCCATCAAGTTCAACCGCTCACCTGACCTTCTCGCCTCCATCATCCTCGCGACGACGGTTCTTTCGAGCATTTCATTGACAGGATTGATCCTGTGGATGGGGTGAAGGGACAGGAGCTTTTCGTGTTTGTCAATCTATTCAGAAAACCTTCTTTCAGAAAAAAATGTATTCCGTACAATATTCCGCAATGGTCGTTGGCAGTGTGTCAGCCTGTAACTATGGAGCAACTGTGAAGCAACGCAAGATCATTCACGTTGATATGGACGCTTTCTACGCTGCGGTCGAACAGCGCGACAATCCGGCGTTACGCGGCAAACCTGTGATTGTCGGTGGTGATCCGGGGTCGCGCGGTGTTGTGGCAACCTGCTCTTATGAGGCCAGGGCGTTCGGAATCCATTCGGCCATGTCCTCTGCCAGGGCTTACCGCCTCTGCCCTCAGGCGATTTTTGT
>JBFLJZ010000168.1:0-13939 GCA_040882925.1 Desulfuromonadales bacterium | reverse complement strand
CCTCCAAGATGGTCGTGCGCCAGCCGCTCGAACTGACTGACAATATCGGCAAGTTCGACATCGATGTCAACGTTTGCGGCGGCGGCCCTTCCGGTCAAGCCGGTGCGATCAAGCATGGCATCACCAAGGCCCTGCTCGAAGTTGACCCGGAGCTGCGTGCCTCGCTGAAAAAAGCGGGGTTCATTACCCGCGACAGTCGTATCAAGGAGCGTAAGAAGTACGGTCGACGTGGAGCGCGCCGCAGCTTCCAGTTCTCCAAGCGTTAATCACATGCGACCTTTCGGTCGTTATGATATTTGCTGGAAAGAGGGAAACCTGCGGGTTTCCCTCTTTTCGTTCAAAGGAGATAATTATGCATCGGATAGGGGTCATTGGTGCAAGTGGATATACCGGGGCGGAACTCTTGCGTCTGCTCGTCTTGCACCCGGAAACCGAGTTGGTCTCTGTCACCTCGCGGCAGTATGCAGGACAATCGGTCGCAAAGGTCTTCCCTTCGCTGCAGGGCGTTCTGGATCTGACCTTCGAAGATGTCGATCCTGAAGGACTGGCCGGCCGGGTGGACCTGGTGTTTACCGCAGTGCCTCACCAGACAGCGATGAACATGGTCCCTCAGCTGCTTGACGCTGGCTGCCGGGTGGTCGACCTGTCAGCCGATTTCCGTCTCCGGGATCTTTCAGTCTACGCAGCCTGGTACCAGGCGCATACGTCTTCCGAGTTACTGCCTGAGGCGGTTTACGGTCTCCCCGAGCTGTTCCGCGATCAGGTCCCAGGCGCAAGACTGGTGGCCAATCCCGGTTGCTACCCGACCAGCATCGCCCTGGCCCTGACACCTTTGCTGGAGGAAAAAAAGATTGATCCGGCAACTATCATTGTTGACAGCAAGTCCGGGACCAGCGGTGCCGGCCGTTCGGCTAAGCTGGAGACAACCTTTTGTGAAGTGAATGAAGGTTTCAAGGCTTACGGGTTACCTCGGCATCGGCACACCCCCGAGATCGAGCAGACTCTCAGTGCGGTCTCGGGCGAGACCGTGACGATCAGTTTCACGCCGCATCTTCTACCGGTCAACCGTGGCATCCTGAGTACTTGTTATGCCGCGCTGAAAGGCCCGTGCACCCTCGATGAATTATATGATCTCTATCTTGACAGGTACTCTGCGGAAACTTTTGTTCGAATCGTGACGAAAGGGCAACTGCCGAATATCTCACAGGTTACAGGCAGTAATTTTTGTGACATCGGCCTGGCGGTCGATGATCGTACCGGTCGGGTCGTCGTCGTAGCGGTGATCGACAACCTGGTCAAAGGCGCTGCAGGGCAGGCGTTGCAGAATATGAACCTGATGCTCGGACTGCCGGAGCAACTGGGCCTGTTGATGGCCCCGGCCTTTCCCTGAGCTGTAATCAACGCCAACCTTTCGAGGCCACCCGGTATCCGGTGGCCTCGAAAGGTTTTTCTTGTTCGCTTTGTGACTTGTCTCTCGACCCGATCTGATCGGGGTTCCGGCCTCGCGTATTGCAGAAAACATGACCAGATTAAATGCGGTGAAGAGCTTGCGAGTCAGACACAGAGCCTTTGCCGCCGAGTGAAGTTTAACAGCCTTTTTCGGTTGATCGGCTACGCCGGCATCTGACCTTGATCGCTCATCTCGATAAATGCTGCGGCCACTCTCGGGTCGAATTGCGTGCCGGAGTGATCTTTAATCTCCTGGATAGCAATCTCATCGGATAATGCCTTACGGTACGGTCTATCAGAGGTCATCGCATCGAAAGTATCACAGACGGCGAGAATCTTGCCTTCGATGCGCCATTCATCACCGCTTAAACCCTTGGGGTAGCCGTTGCCATCGAAGCGCTCGTGATGCTGTTCAATGATCTCCCTTACAGTGCCGAGAAAATGAATTGGCTCGAGTATCCTGACACCGATCGAAGGATGCAATTTAAGAACTTCTATGTCCGCCGGCGTTAATTTCCCCTTCTTGTGTAGCAAACCGACATCAATGCCGATTTTACCGATGTCATGTAAAATTGCTGCCTGTTCGAGCTGTTTCAGGGGGTCGCCTTCGATGCCCAGTTTTTTCGCCAGAGCAATGCTCAGCCTGGTGACGCGTTCAGAATGACCTCTTGTATAGGCGTCGTTGGCTTCGATCGCTGAGACGAGTGCCTGGACAGTGTTCAGGTAAGTGCTTTCCTGCTCTTCATAGAGGCGGGCATTACGGATTGCAATGCTTGCCTGGGCGGCAATCGTGGTGAGGAGCTCCAGGTCGGAAGGCACGAATCCATTGCCATCGATCGGGTTGGCGATAGTCAGCGTACCAATGACCTGGCCCTTGTTCGTCAATGGTGCACAAATCACTGATTCACGGATAAAGCCTAACCGGCTCATTCTGCTGAATTCGCGGGCTTTGCTGATGTCCTCGATGAGCTTGGGCTGGTTGTGGCTCATGACCCAGTAGGAGATCCCGCCTGGCTTTAAAGGGATTTCCAGTGAACGGTCGAAGTCCTCGGACAGGCCTGCAGAACCGCCGACCGTCAGGTCGTCGGCCTTCTCGTTTTTCATCAGAATGTAGCCGACCTTGGCGTGAAGTGCTTCCATGCTTTTGCGGCTGAGGAGGTTCAGCAGTTTTTCAAGGTCCATGGTGGCGTTGACCGCCAGGCCCAATTTGTAAAGCGCCTGAAGACGATCGACGGCCTGAGTCAGGCCGACATTTTTTTCCTCAAGCTCGCTGGCGAGATCGGCGATCTTGTAGTTGGCTTCCTCAATCTCCTCAATGCGTTCCTCGAGGTTGATATTGAGGTATTCGATCTCCTTGAGGCGGTCCTCAAGGGTCTGGTTCATGGCGTGGAGTTCCTCGCTGTGCGACATTTTTTCCTGGTTGATGGCCAGCAGCCGTTCGTTCCTGATCTTTGACTCCATCATCGCTCGCAGTCGTTTAACCATGAAGTTGAATTTGGTGGAGAGCAGAGCCATCTCGTCGGAGCTGCTGACAGGTGCATGGGCATTGTCAAATTGCCCCTGTTCAACATGGTCCATGGCGGTGATCAGCTTGCGGATCGGTGCATCGACAAAAACCAGGAGGAATGCGGTGATCGTCAGAACCAGGATGACCAGCATGATTCCCGATGCAATCATGGTCGCATTGCGGCCACTGGCTTGCATGTTGGAAATCGAATCCAGTGAGACCTGCAGGTTCAAAATGCCAAGGACTTTGAGGTTCTGGTCATGACAGGAATAGCAGATCGGCTGGTTGTAGATGGGGACAACGGAATTGAAGTAGTCCGTGCCGTCATTAGTTGAAGAAGTAAAATTGAAATTGCCGGTGCGATATGCCATTAATTCAGAAGTGGTCACCAGGCCGCCGAGCTCATTGTGGTTGCCCGACATCAGAATTCGGCCTGTTTCATCGAATATCCTGACATCCTTGATCGCAGGCTCAGAGTTGATTTTGGCCAGGATTTTTGCGACGCCTTCATTCTTGCCGTTGGCCATGTCCGTAATGATACTTCTGTGGATCGTCTCGGCCAGCATTCGGCCGTGTTCGCTGGCAAGTTTGCCGAGCATGGCTTGCTGCGTCTTCAGGTTGTACCAGGTCGTCAGGCCGATAGCTACGATCAGAATAATAGAGCACAGGCCGAGAAATTTGATCTTGAGTGAATTCATTGGTTCCGGATCAGCAGTTGTCGACGGAGAGACCTAAAACAAGCTTTTCCGTGCGAGGCCAGGGTTTGATGTTCCCGTCGCCACTGTTTTAGCTTTTTTACCGGCATGTCGAAGCTTGACACACATGATGCGACTCTATAATATTGCCAGTTTTGCATCCGAAATTTTTTGCTATTGACACAGTTTTTTATTAACTTAACCTGCCAAGCATAGGTTCTTAAAATTATGCAAAATGCACACCATGTGAAGATCGTGTGTGGAATTGTTTATGCTCTCTGAAACCTTGGTTATTATATTGGGCGTTGTGCTGATTGTCGAAGGCATCCCATGGTTCATGTCGCCGCATGGGACCAAGCGCATGTTGGGTGAGCTCTTTCAGATGAATGACCAGACTCTTCGTTTTATCGGACTTGGTCTCATGCTGGCCGGCCTGTTTCTAGTCTACCTTGCTAAAGCCTGAATGATATATCTGTTTATTTATTGCATCAAGTGTAAAAACAGACCATGCAACTGAACGATTTTGATTTCGAATTGCCACCTGAGTTGATCGCGCAACGGCCGCTGGATAAGCGTTCTTCATCACGGTTGCTGTTGCTGTCGAGGACCCGGCAAACCATAACCCATCATCAGTTTGTTGAATTGCCGGCGATGCTGCGCGAGGGGGACCTGCTCGTCCGTAACGAAACCAAAGTGCTGCCGGCCCGTTTGCAGGGCAGTAAACAGAGTGGCGGACAGGTTGAAGTTCTGCTCCTGCGTCAACATGATACGGAAAACAATATCTGGCGCTGCATGACCCGCAGTTCCAGGGCACTGAAGCCTGGCACCTTGATTGATTTTCCGGCAGAGATGACCGGAGAAGTCCTCGAGGCCGTTGGTGATGGACAGCGCATGGTCCGTTTTTCCTCACCCGCGTCGTTCCTTGAGACGTTGGAGCAGATTGGCCACGTGCCTTTACCACCTTACATCCGCCGAGATGACCAGCCTTTTGATAAAGATCGTTATCAAACGGTTTATGCCAGCAATCCCGGTGCCGTGGCAGCACCGACGGCGGGTCTGCATTTTACCGAAGAAACATTTGCCGACCTGACGGCACGGCATATCGAGGTTTGTGGCGTCACGCTGCACGTCGGACCGGGAACCTTTCTCCCGGTACGCTCAGAAAACCTGCAGGCGCACCGGATGCATGCCGAAGCCTATGACATCCCTTTTCAGGCGGCGGAACGTATCAACAACGCGCGTGCCGAGGGTCGCCGTATCATTGCCCTGGGCACCACGGTGACACGCACGCTGGAACACGCGGTCGATGCCAACGGCTTGCTGCAAGCTGGACAGGGTGAGACGGACCTGTTTATCAAGCCCGGGCATTCATTCCGTATGGTTGATGCACTGGTGACCAATTTTCATCTGCCGAAGTCGACTCTGTTGGTTCTGGTCTCGGCGTTTGCCGGCAGGGAATTTATCCTGCGGGCTTACCGGACCGCAGTTGCCCAGAGTTACCGTTTTTTCAGTTATGGCGACTGCATGTTGATAGAGTAGCGGCGCGACTTGCGAGGTGCGAAATGTTCATTATTGTTGTCAAGTTTTTTGCGCCTCGCACTTCGCACTGCAATGAAGATCATGGAAAAAATATAAAAATATTCGACTCGTGGGTGCAGAGATGTTGAAATTCCAGTTGCACAACCTGTGTCATGATACACAAGCACGCCGTGGCACGATACACACACGCAGGGGCAGGGTTGAAACACCGGCCTTCATGCCGGTCGGCACCCAGGGCACGATCAAAGGGATGCTGCCTGAGCAACTGAAGGAGATCGGTGTCCAGATCATCCTCGGCAACACCTACCATCTGTACCTGCGCCCCGGTCACGAACGCATGGCGAGGCTCGGCGGGCTGCACAAGTTCATGAACTGGGACCGACCGATCTTGACTGACAGTGGCGGGTTTCAGGTCTTCAGCCTTGGCGAACTGCGCAAGATCGATGAACAGGGCGTGCGTTTCCAGTCGCACCTGGACGGCAGTGCCCATGTGCTGACTCCGGAATTGTCAATCGGTATTCAGCAATCACTCGGCGCTGACATTATGATGGTGTTTGACGAGTGCATTCCGCACCCGGCAACACGAGCGTACGTCGCCGAATCGACGGCCCGTTCGACCCGCTGGGCCCAGCGCTGCAAGGCAGCGCGTAGCGACCCGAGCGCAGCTTTGTTCGGCATTGTCCAGGGAGGCATGGATAAGGATCTACGGCGGCAGAGTGCCTCGGACCTGCTCGAGATCGGTTTCGACGGCTATGCCCTTGGCGGCCTGTCGGTCGGCGAGCCGGCAGAGGTCATGTACCAGGTGATCGAATGGTCACTGCCGTTATTACCGGCTGAATCTCCTCGCTATGTTATGGGCGTCGGGACTCCCGAGAACCTGGTCGAGGCCGTCGCGCGTGGTGCGGACATGTTCGATTGTGTCATGCCGACCCGCAATGCCCGCAACGGTGTTTTGTTTACCAGTTTCGGCAAAGTCAGCATCAAGCAGGCCCGTTTTATCGAGGATGACATGCCGATTGATCCCGACTGCAACTGCTACGTTTGCAGTCATTACAGCCGGGCATATTTGCGTCATCTCTATCAAAGTAATGAAATCCTCGCTTCGGTATTGAATACTACCCACAATCTGTATTACTATCTGCACCTCATGCGAGGGATAAGAGATGCGATAGCAATCGGCGAATACAGGGCTTTTCGCGAAGAGTTTTACCGCAAACGCACTCCAGCCGGTGATGGCCTAGCCTTCACCGGCTCCGTATGACAGAGAAACTAAAACGATCGAATAAACATAACTTCAAGGAGGAATCAATATGTTCGCAAACAACGCTTACGCCATGGCCGGTGGTGCCGAACAATCGGCAGGCGGCGGGATGGAAGGGATCATCATGCTGGTGATCATGTTCGCTATCTTCTATCTGCTCTTGATCCGCCCACAGCAAAAACGTGCCAAGCAGCACAAGGAGCTGGTGGAAAATTTGAAATCAGGAGACCAAGTGGTTACGGCGGGCGGCATACACGGCAAGATCGTTGCGGTACAGGACGATATCATCACCCTTGAGATTGCCAGTAATGTGCGGATAAAAGTCAACCGCCCTTCGATTGTCGGGACCAAGACCGAGCAATTGGCAGAATAACGGCGCAATATAGATTTGGCGATCTGCTGATGCGGGTCGGTTGAAAGGAGATCCAACATAATGTCCAACAGCATTAAGATTCGGGCCGGTGTGGTGCTCTGCTGCCTCGTTCTGGCCCTGGTCTCGCTTGGGCCGACACTGTTCGGTAACAACATTCCGGATTGGTGGCGCAAGGCCTTTGACCCGATTCACCTCGGGCTGGACCTGCAGGGCGGCATGCACCTTGTCCTTGGTGTCGATGTTGACAAGGCCGTAGAAAGCCGACTCGACACGATCGTCGATCAGACCGAAGAGCTCTTGCGTGAGAAGGATGTGATTTTCAAGCGCGTCGACCGTTCTTCCGGCGAGCGGGTTGTGGTGACTGTCTACGACGAAGAGGCGGGGGCCCAGGTTGACGCCATCATGGGGGAAACTTTTCCCAACCTGGAAACGATGACATTTACGGCTGACGGTGCCTACCTGCAGAAGAATTACCGCTTGAGCGACAGTGAAATAGAAGCCGTTCAGGAATATGCCGTGCGCCAGGCGCTTGAAACCCTGCGTAATCGCGTCGATCAGTTTGGCGTCAGCGAACCGACCCTGCAGCGTCAGGCAGATAATCGCATCCTCATCCAGTTGCCCGGGGTCAAGGACCCTCAGCGCGCGATCGACCTGCTCGGCAAGACCGCCCGTCTCGAGTTCAAAATGGTCATGGAAGATGCCAACCCGCAGGACGCAATCGCCGGCAACCTGCCTCGGGGCGGCCAACTCCTTTACGAACGGCGGGTCGATCCGCTCAGCGGGACGACTTCCGAAACGCCGATCATCGTTGAAACCAAGACCATTCTCACCGGCGACCTCCTTTCCAATGCCCAGGTGAGAATCGATACCCGCTTTAATGACCCCTATGTTGCAATCGATTTCAACTCGGTCGGCGCCAAACGTTTCGATCAGATCACCGCAGCCAATGTCGGCAGGCGCATGGCGATCGTTCTCGATGACACGGTCTATTCTGCACCGGTGATACGTGAGCGTATTTCCGGTGGCAGCGCCCAGATCAGTGGCAGCTTCACCGAGCAGGAAGCCACTGACCTGGCCATCGTTTTGCGGGCAGGCTCCCTGCCGGCGCCGGTCAAGATCATGGAAAATCGTACCGTTGGCCCGTCTCTCGGTCAGGATTCGATCAACCAGGGGATCATGTCGATTCTGATCGGCAGCGTCCTGGTCATTTTGGCGATGTTCCTCTACTACCGGTTGTCCGGCCTCGTCGCTAATCTGGTGCTGATCCTCAACATCGTTTTCATTATGGCGATGCTGTCAATCTTCGGTGCAACCCTGACCTTGCCCGGTCTCGCCGGTATCGTCCTGACGGTCGGTATGGCCGTCGATGCCAACGTTCTGATCTTCGAACGTATCCGCGAGGAACTGCGTCTGGGACGTACCGCCAGGGCCGCCCTGGAGGCCGGCTTTGAGAAAGCCAAGCTGACGATTATAGATGCCAACATAACGACCCTGATTGCCGCTCTGGTGCTCTTCCAGTTCGGCACCGGGCCGGTCAAGGGTTTTGCTGTGACCCTGTCAATCGGTATTATCTCTTCACTTTTTACCGCAGTGATTGTCTCGCGACTGATCTTCGATTTCTTCCTGTCGCGCAGTCAAGCCACTCGCTTGAGCATCTAGGAGCTCTGAATCATGCAGATTATCAAGCACGATATCAATATTGACTTTGTCGGCAAGCGTAAACTGGCCCTGGTCGTGTCAGCGGTGGCGATCCTCATCGGCCTGGCGTCACTGGTTGTCAATGGCGGGCCGAATTACGGTATCGATTTCGTCGGCGGTACGCTGGTCCAGGTCAAGTTTAGTGAGAATACCGATGCCGTGAAAATCAAGGACAGTCTTGCTTCGCTCGATCTTGGCTCGGTTGTGGTCCAGCGTTTTGGCGATGATCCAAACGAGTTCCTGATCCGTGTCCAGGAAGGCGTCGAGGGCAAGGAACTCTCCGGCCTGATTTCCAGGAGTCTTAACGCGGTTTACGGAGAAGGGAATGTCGACCTCCGCCGTGTCGAGATGGTCGGCCCGCAGGTCGGTAAAGACCTGCGCCAGAAGGGTCTGTTGTCGATTTCCTATGCGATGATCGGCATCCTGATCTACATCGCCTGGCGTTTTGAATTGCGCTATGCCGTCGGCGCAATCATTGCTTTATTGCACGATGTGCTGATCACACTCGGGGCCTTCTCCATTAGTGGTCGCGAAATAGACCTGCCGATCATCGCCGCTTTCCTCGCGATCATCGGTTATTCTCTGAACGATACGATTATCGTTTACGATCGCATCCGCGAAAATTATGGCAAACACCAGAAACTGGGCTTCAGTGCAGTTGTGAACCGGTCGATCAACGAAACCCTGTCAAGGACCATTCTGACTTCCGGGACGACCCTGATGGTGGTCTTGGCGCTCTTTATCTTTGGCGGCGGCGTGATTCATAATTTCGCCTTCGCAATGCTGGTCGGCATCCTGGTCGGCACATACTCCTCGGTTTTTGTTGCCAGTCCGCTACTGATCTTTTGGCAGGACATGCGTACCGGAGGGCAAAAGAAATCGACTCCAGTTGAGGGGAGTGCATAAATGAAGAAGGAAACCATTCTGTTTGTTGTCGTGGCGCTGGTGGCCGGCTTTGTGATCGGTTTACTGGCCGGCGAAAAAAGATCCGGTCCAGTTGTGCCGGCGACTACAGGGGCCCCTGCCGGACCTCCGCCGATGGTGAATTTACAGCAGAAAATCAGCGAACTGAAGAATATCGTTGCTGCAGATCCGGGCAACTTTCTTGCATGGGTCGCCCTTGGCAATGAGTATTTCGACAGCAACCAGCTGATGGATGCGGTTCAGGCGTACGACAAGGCCCTCGAAATTAAACCGGATTCTCCGGATGTCCTGACCGACCAGGGGGTTATGTTCAAGCGTCTTGGCTGGTTCGATCGTGCTATTGAAAATTTCACCAGAGCGCATGAAATTGACCCTTCTCATGCCACAAGCTTTTACAACCTCGGTGTTGTCTATCGTTATGACCTGCAGAACTTTGACAAAGCCAGGGAGGCCTGGACACGTTTCCTTGAAATCAACCCGACCGGCCCGGGCTCCGACCGGGTGCGTCAGGATCTTGCCTCCATGCAGGCTCAACCACCGGTTCAGCAACAGCAGAAATAATCCATGATGCAACGGGCCGGAGCATGCTTCCGGCCCGTTTTCTGTTGATGTCCCAAACCAGAATGTTTAACGCAGTGGACAAATATTTCTTGCGGGCTGATTCTCTTTCCTCTGCGATATTATTTTTAATGTTTAATAGCCGGTTATCCACAGATTTTGCCGACCTGGTTCCGACGTTCGGCGACGGCCGTCACAGGATCTCATTTGGCAGTGTGATTGTCGTATCGTCATCGTCGCCATCATCAAACCAGGCAGGTTTGTCTTGGAGCCCGTAAGCGGTCGCCAGTGGATGCTGCGTCATCCAGCGGTCGATTACTCTGCTGCCAATGATTACGCACAGCAGCTGGGTGTACCGAATCTGGTCGCACGTCTTTTGATCGGTCGCCAATTCTCGATCGATTCTGCCCGGCGGTTTCTCGCCGTACGGTTGGCCGACCTGCCTGATCCCTTTTTGCTCCCGGATATGGACCTTGCCGTCAAACGTCTCCATGCAGCAATCGAGCATGGTGAAAAGATCGCCGTTCATGGTGATTACGATGTCGACGGCATTGCGGGAACCGTTCTGCTGACAACTGTTCTGGAAGCTCTCGGTGCGGCAGTCGAATATCACATCCCACTGCGGTTGCGCGACGGATACGGCCTGTCCGGAGAAGCGATCAAAGCAGCGGCCGATCGGGGCATTGCGGTGATTGTCTCGGTCGACTGTGGTGTGTCCTCTCACCAGGAGGCGGAGATCGCAAGGCAGCATGGTGTCGACCTGATCGTCACAGATCATCATCAACCGCCATCGACACTTCCGCAGGCCGTCGCCGTCATTAACCCGCAAAGAAAGGACTCCGGTTTTCCATTTCAACCACTGGCGGGGGTCGGTGTGGCTTTTTTCCTGCTGATCGCCTTGCGCAAAGCACTGCGTGAGAGCGGCTGGTTCAAACAACGTCCGGAGCCGGATCTCCGCGATTATCTCGATCTGGTGGCTTTGGGGACGATTGCCGACCTTGTACCTTTGCGTGGCGTCAATCGGATCATGGCCAGGCATGGTCTCAGGCTGATCGAAAATCGACCGCGCATTGGTTTGCGGGCACTTAAACAGGTCGCTTCGGTGAAAAATGTTTCGAGCGGTGTCGTTGCTTTCCAGTTGGCGCCGCGCCTGAACGCTGCAGGACGCATTGAGGATGCCGCACTCGGTGTAGAACTCCTGCTTGAAGAAGATATGGTGCAAGCTCTGCATACGGCACGTTACCTTGATCAATGTAATCGCAGGCGTCAAGAGCTGGAGCAACAGACCTTGAAAGAAGCGGAAGCGGCGATTGCCGGTTTGTCTGAGCAGTATACCCATACGATCGTCCTCGGTGGCGAGGGCTGGCACCCTGGTGTCATCGGCATCGTAGCCAGCCGTCTCGTCGAACGATATCACCGGCCGACGGTCCTGGTGGCTTTAGATGGCGAGGGCGGCAAAGGGTCGGCGAGGTCAATTCGCGGCTATCACCTGTACCGGGCACTGCAGGCCTGCGCCGACCACCTGACCGCCTTCGGTGGGCACGAAATGGCTGCAGGGCTCGGTCTCGACAGAAAATCTCTGCCGGGTTTTGCGACACATTTGGAGGCACATGCCCGTGCGGAACTCGGCGCCGACGACCTCCTGCCGAGAATAAACCACGATGGTACGGTATTGCTCGAGGAGATAAATCTCGACACCCTTCATCAGATGACTGACATGGCACCGTTCGGGATGGATAACCCGGAACCGCTGATGGTGGTCGAATCCGCGCGAGCCATGCGGGTCCAGGAAGTCAAGGGCGGACATTTGCGCTTTACTGTCTGCCAGGGCGCGTTCAGTCATCCGGCAATTGCCTTTGGTATGCTGGGTCGACGGCAGGAACTGCAGGGGGAGATTGACCTGCTGGTTGCGCCGCAGATCAATTATTACCAGGGGCGAGAGACGGTTCAGCTGCGCGTCAAGGATGTCAGGCCAGCGGCCGCTGATGTCTCCTGATAAACCTTCCTTGCCGGGCCCGACAAAAGGCTGTTCGGGTGTCTGGTGATCAAGATTTTGCAGGGAAAACTCTTGCCTGATTCTTGTTTGTCATCGATGATAAGATTGTCGATGTGGAAAATTGTCTCACGATCTAATTGACGATTAAACCCACAACCTGGTGAGTTGATCGATCAAATTAGCAACAGGATTTTTAGCCGCTGACCCTTTCTGCGGAGCCTTGATGCACACCCCTGCTGTTGATAAAACGTCCATCTACACTCCGCGACCCTGCCTTTTGCTTGCGGTTGACGAACTGACCCCGCACGAAAAACTGTTTCGCCTGCAACTGGTCGATGGCGGGGAATTACATCATCAGCCGGGTCAGTTCGTACAAGTCTCTTTGCCAGGCTTGACAGAAGCTCCCTTCTCGGTGGCAAACTCGCCGACCCGGCAAGAATATTTTGAACTTGGCGTCCGCAAGGCGGGGCTGCTGACAACCGCGTTACACCAATTGCAACCCGGTGCACAAGTCGGTATTCGCGGACCTTTCGGCCGCCCATTTCAACTCGATGATCTGTATGGGAAAAGTTTGCTGTTGCTTGCCGGCGGCTGTGGTTTGGCGCCGTTGCGCTCTTTGATCCAGTATTGCGAAGATCGGCCCTCTCAGTTCTCCTCTGTGCAGATCATTTACGGCGCCCGTTCACCTCAAGACATATTGTTCAAACAGGAGTTGGACGCATGGCGAACAGGCGGTGTGTTCAGTTGCCAATGCACCGTTGATCAGCGACCGGCAACGTCCTGCTACGATGGTGAAGTCGGCATGATTACCAACCTGCTGGCAAACACGGCTGTTGATGGGGAAAAAGCCTGTGCTGTCGTGGTCGGGCCACCGCCGATGTATTTGCCGGTCATTGATGAACTGCGGCGCAAGGGACTGACCGGGGCAAAGCAGATCATGGTCTCGCTCGAGCGGCAGATGCGCTGCGGTGTCGGTAAATGTGGTCACTGTGCCATTGAACACATCTATTGCTGTACGGATGGGCCGATTTTCTGGCTGGAAGAAATCGAACATTTGCGGGGGGCACTATGAAAGCGACTCTGACGACCTGCCCCTACTGCGGAACCGGTTGTAATTTTTATCTGCTCACCGATGTTGAAGGCCGTCTGGCGGGCGTCGAACCAGCCGGAAACCACCCGGCCAGCCGTGGCCAGCTGTGCATCAAGGGTTGGAATGCCCATGCTTTCGTTGACCACCCGGATCGCCTGAAGTCACCACTGGTTCGAAAAGATGGCGAATTGCATCCTGTAGATTGGCCGACTGCCCTCGAACTGGTCCACGAAAAATTGAGCAGGATTGCTGCTGATCACGGACCCGACAGCCTGATGTTCCTCTCTTCAGCGAAGGCCAGCAACGAAGAAAATTTTTTACTGATGAAGCTGGCCAGGGCCGGGTATGGAACCAACAATATTGACCACTGCGCGCGGCTCTGTCATTCCTCGACCGTCACCGGCCTGGTGGAAACTCTCGGCTCTGGGGCAATGACCAACAGCTTGAGCTGTTTTGCGGAGACCGGGCTGATTTTTGTCATTGGCTCTAATACCACCGAGCAGCACCCGTTGGTTGGCAGCCGTATCTTGCAGGCAGTAGAGCGTGGCGCCAAACTGATGGTTGCCGACAGCCGTAAAATTCGCTTGAGCCATCATGCCGATCTGCATCTGCGCCACCGGAATGGCAGCGATGTTGCGTTGCTCAACGGCATGATGCGGCAGATTCTCGTGGAGGGGCTTGAGGATCGTGGATTTATCGCAGAGAGGACGGAAAATTTCGCGGCCTTACGGGACTCTGTGCAGGCGTTTACCCCGGAAACAGTCGCGCGCATCACCGGATTGATGCCTGAACAGGTCCTTGCCGCCGCGCGGCTCTTTGCGCATGCCGATAAAGCGATGCTTGTCTATG
>JBFLJZ010000167.1:0-8410 GCA_040882925.1 Desulfuromonadales bacterium | reverse complement strand
CCGTGCTGGTCGTCGTGCAGGACCGGGATATCGAGCTCTTGATCCAGCGTGTCTTCGATCTCGAAACATTCCGGCGCTTTGATGTCTTCGAGCTTGATGGCGCCAAAGGTCGGGGCAATGTTGCGCACGGTCTCGATAATGACTTTGGGGTCGGCATTCTCGATCAGGATCGGCACGCCACTGACCCCGACCAGGTAATCGAACAGCACCGCCTTGCCTTCCATCACCGGCATGCCGGCAACCGCGCCGATCTCACCGAGGCCGAGGATCGCCGAACCGTTGGTGACGATGGCGACCGAGTTCGGGATCGACGTATACTTGTAGGCAAGCTCCGGGTATTTCTCGATGTCCGTGCAAATCGCCGCCACCCCAGGGGTATAGATCTGCCGGACATCGGTGATGGTTTCGATGCGCACCTTGCTTTTGGTGGTGATCTTGCCCCCCTCGTGCAGCTGGTGGACCAGGTCGATGACGTCTTCAACGACAATCCCGTCCAGGTTGGCGATGGCATCCACCACATCCTCGAACTGCTGGTCCGAATCGACGTAAACAACGATCTCGCGCGTATTATGAGTCCGCCCGAAACGCACCAGGTGAACATCGCCAATACTGGCATTCAGCTCCGCGATGGCTGCGGTCACTTTTGCCAAGTGGCCCGGTTTGTTATTAAGCATCAACTTCAGGCACTTGGCGATTTTACCCGCCCCTCTTTCGATTTCCATAGATCTTCCCTGTAAGGTTTATTTTAAACCGAATTTTTCCAGAATTGCATCGGGAGCCCGATCATAGTGACTGAACTCCATGGTAAATGATCCCCGTCCCTGGCTCGCGCTACGCAGCTCGGTCATGTAACCGAACATCTCGGCGAGTGGCACATAGGCCCGGACGATATCGACCACATCCCGGGACTCCATGCCCTCGACGCGGCCCCTTTTTTGCTGCAAGCCACCGTGGACCTTGCCGGAGAATTCATTCGGCGCCGTGATTTCCAGTTCCATGACCGGCTCGAGCAGCACCGGCTTGGCGGCACGGACCGCCAATGTCAAGCCGCGTTGTGCCGCAGCCCGCACACCGATTGCCGTCGTTTCACCGGGTGTGATCGGGACCCGTTCAACAACAATCGACAAGTCGACCATCGGGTAGCCAAGCTGCACGCCGGACTGTACCGCCAGATGCAGGGTCTCTTCAAGGGCCAGGCAGATCTCTGCACTCAGGCCCTCCGCCCCGGGCGGCGGCACGACGATGTCAATCCCGGCACCACGCTCGCGGGGAGCGACCAAAAGCGTAACTTCGGCCCTCTGGGCCTTGCCATCGATCTCCCGCTCGAAGATTTCCGTGTGGCGAACCTCGGTCGACACGCTTTCGCGGTAAACCACCTGTGGCTGCCCGGCGTTGACATCGATGCCAAAGTCATCGGCCAACCGGCGCAACACAACCTCGAGATGCAGCTCACCCATCCCGGTCAGAACCGTCTGGCCGGTGTCTTCGTCCTCACGTACCCTGAAGGTCGGGTCCTCCCACTGCAGTTTCTCAAGCGATAAGAGCAGCTTGTCACGATCCTGAACCTGTTTCGGTTCCACCGCAAGGGAGACGACCGGTTCCGGGATTGTCAGTCCGGCAAGCAGCAGGGGCTGCTCGACGGCGCAGAGGGTATCGCCGGTCAAGGCGTCTTTGAGCCCGGCCGCGGCAACGATATCACCGGCTTGCGCCACGTCAATCCGTTCACGCTTGTGCGCATGCATGCGAAACAGGCGTGCGGCGCGCTCCTGAACATTCCGGGTAGCGTTGAAAATGCTGTCACCGGCCTTGACTTGACCGGAGTAAAGCCGTAGATAAGTCAGCTTCCGACCTTCGTCGGCCAGCACCTTGAAGGCCAGGGCGCAAAGCGGGCCGTTTTTGTCACAGTGCAGCGGCAGTTCTTCGTCGCCTCCGGGAGGATGGGCGATGACCGGCGGCAGGTCAAGCGGAGAAGGCAAAAGATCGATCACGGCATCGAGGACCGGCTGAACGCCCTTGTTGCGCAACGCGGAGCCGAGGAAAACCGGGAACAGTTCACCGGCCAGGACCCCCTTGCGCAGTGCCGGACGAATCCGCTCCGCAGCAATCTCCTTGCCGTCGAGGAAATCAGCGAGCAGGTCATCATCCCAATCCGCCGCCGCTTCGACTACCGCTTCCCGGGCCTGCGCAGCAGCATCCTTCTGTGCATCGGTGATTGGCAGGCACGCCACCGCAGCGCCCAGCTCGCCTTCATCGAAGGTCAGTTCACACCCATCAACCAGATCGATGACGCTGTGGAAATCACCCTCCTCACCGACCGGCAGCTGCATCAGAACCGGGCGTGCCCCGAGGCGTTCCTGCATTTGCTTCAAGACCGCCTGGTGATCGGCGCCGACCCGGTCCATCTTGTTGATCAGACAGATCCGCGGCACATTATAGCGGTTGGCCTGATGCCAGACGGACTCGCTTTGCGGCTGCACCCCCTCGACCGCGCTGAAGATGACAACGGCCCCGTCGAGGACCCGCAGTGAGCGTTCCACCTCGATCGTGAAGTCGATATGTCCCGGTGTATCGATCAGGTTGATCCAGTGATCCTGCCAGCGGCAGGTGGTACTGGTCGCCGTGATGGTGATGCCGCGGTCCTGCTCCTGGGACATCCAGTCCATTGTTGCCATGCCGTCATGGACTTCACCGAGCTTGTGAATTTCACCGCAATAGTAGAGAATTCGCTCGGAAACCGTGGTCTTGCCGGCATCGATATGCGAGATGATGCCGATATTACGAATCTTGTTGAGGGCTGGTTGGCTCATAAAAAAACAATCTGGCGACAGGGATCAGTCTGCCAGTCCCTTGCGGATCGAGTAGAGATCCTCCATGTCGAGGTTGTTGAGCGAGAAGTATTCGCGCTCGAGCTCTTCGACATAAAAACGGTCCAGGCCACTGTTGTCGAGGAAATCTTCACGCAGCGACGTATCACGTTCGGCAATGATTGTCGGCAGCAGGTTGTGAATATAGATCGCTTCCTTCTTGATGTTGACCACAACGTTGTGAAACTGGGCGAGCGGGATATCGCCGGTATAAAGACCTTTTTTGTAAAGCTCGTCGGCAATCTCGACCAGCAATGCCTCCTGCTCCGCGCGAGTGTTGTATTTCGAATAGAAGTTGCGAATGCGTTCCTTGACGTGGGTGAGGAGGATCGCATTGAGGCGCTCTTCCTTGTTCAGCAGGTGCAACTGGTCAGCCAAGGCCCCGATTGTCAGACGGCCGTCCTCAATCTGGGTCAGGCCTTTCTGCAGACAGGTCAATTTCTTGCGGCCGAATTGACCGAGGTACTTGTTTTCGAAAACCTGCTTGAAGAAAAGGTCCTTCCAGAGATCCTGGTCAAGCTCGTCAAAGGCTTTCTTGTTGCCCAGCAGGCTGCGAATATGTTCTTCGCCGAACTGGACGTTCTCCATGAACGCCAGATGGTTGATAACGGCCGAAGTGTTATCGTAGCGGTCAAAATAGGTAATGATATACGAAAAGTGCTCGAGCAGGGTCAGGTCGGCCCCTTCATGGATCTTTTCATCACACGCCTTGCCGGTCTCCAGCAAGATATGATCGAAGGTATGATCGCGATTCTCACTGGCCTGGCGTTTGGCGTGCAGCAGCAGCGACATATCTTCGGACGTAATGCTCGCGTCAATCTGGGCTTCGGCAAAGAAGATCCCCTCGAGAACCTGTCGTGTCTCCGCAAGGTAATCCTGCTCGTCCAGATCCACCAGCTTGTCGTGTTTGAGCATCTTATCCAGCGTATAGAAGAGGGCCGACGGGATCTTGTTACGCACCGACAGGGTTTTCAGACGCGTCAGGCGTGCATTTTCGAGCTGGTTGATGCTGCCCTTGAGGTTGCATTCTATGAGAATATTTTTGTATTCGTCGACGATCCTCTGGTTGTCCGGGTGCTTGTACATGACGTCGATCCGGATCCGTTCCTGCTGGTACCGATCGATCTGCAGTTGCTCGGCGAGCTCCTGCAGCATGGCGTATTCTTGGTCAGGAATCGTCTTGTATGCGAAATACAGCTCTTTGAACCGATCGTGATAGCGCCTGTGTTTCTTGTGGATCAGTTTGACCAGGTAAAGCGAACTGCGGTGCCCGAGCATACCGTAAATCTCGTCGAGCAGCTCGGTATCGTCACCGAAGCCGACATTCTCTGAACGCTTCAGTGTCTTGCCGAACAGTCGCGCGATGTTCTCCTGTTGTTCCTGTAATTTGCCGGAGACCGAACCGGTCACGAAGAAGAAATAATTGACCGTGGCATTGCCTTCGAAGAACAGTTGCTCATAGGTGCTCTGGCCATCTGTTTTCGAGGTAAAATCAAGCTGGCTGCCATCGTCATTGTAGAATGTGCCGTAAAGAACCAGGCGATTGCGCACATTGGTCTTGGCCAGGTCGGGCAGCGGCTGGTCGACACCGAACATGTATTCGCAAAAGGACCCGCCGTTGCCGCGATGACTGACCCGCTCAGGCTCGAGGATGAATTCATTGCCCGGCGAGAAAAAACGCAGCGCATCATTGCTCACCTCAAAGAAGTAGCGACTATAGGCGTCGGGGGCTGCGGCCATGGCAAAATACTCGACCGTATCATCGAGATGCCCGTGCAGCCTTATTTCCTGGTGTTGCTTCGACATGGCCTTATTGCTCTTGTGCCACTGGCAACGGCAGAGTCAGCGTCTGGCCGTCGTGGGCAAATTCTACGCCTTCGGGCAACCCGGCGGAATGCCTCGGATAATCAATGTCATGGGTCAGGTGCGTCAAGAGGGTCTTCGGTACCCTCAGCTGCCGGGCGACTTCAATTGCCGCACTGATCGTAAAATGGGACTCGTGTTGACGAAAACGCAACGCATCGATCACCAGGACTTCGAGCCCTTCAAGCAGTTGCCACGACGAATTCGGGATCGCGCTGCAGTCGACCACGTATGCCAGGTTGCCGACCCGATACCCCAGCGATTCACCGGGTCCGTGCACCAGGGGAATCGGTGTCACCAGCTGGCCGAACAGTTTAAATGGTCCACGGACTTCGTTGACCTCCAGCCGCGGCCGATAGCCAGGGGCATCGGTTTCACTGAAGATGTAACTGAACAGGCCCTGGATCCGGTCGAGCACGCCGCGCGCAGCGTAAATCGGAATCGCGGTACCGGTCCTCAATGTGAAGGTCCTTAAATCGTCGATACCGTGCACATGGTCGGCATGGGCATGGGTATACAGGACACTGTCAATATGATCGAGACCTTCACGCAGCGCCTGCTGCCGAAAATCCGTGGCGGTATCGATCAGAACCTTGTACCCACCCCATTCGAGCAGGGCACTGCAGCGGGTCCTGTTGTTCCGCGGTTCAGACGATGAGCATACGGCGCAGTGGCAACCAAGCACCGGCACACCGGTACTGGTCCCGGAACCGAGGACCGTCAGCTTGAGACTCGTGCCGGTCATGTTGTGAAGACTCCGACCTCCTCTTCGAGAGCCGTCGTCAGACGGTTCAACGTCTCAACCACGTGATCCAGTTCCGCTGTCCGGCTGGCATTGCTTTCGGCAACTTTGTGGACGTTGCCAACAGCACCGACAACATCGCGACTGCGTTGTGTCAAAGCGCGGGTGGCGTCATCAATGATCGTGATCATCGTTCGAATCTGCTCCATGCTGAGATTGATCTGCTTACTGCCCTTGGACTGTTCGCTGGTACTCTGCTTGCCATGGGCGGCAATGTCACGCATCAGCTCGGCACTCTCGGCAAGCTGCCTGATCCCGGCATTCTGCTGATTCACGGCCGTGGCAATCTGTTGCAGCATAGCGGCAACCTGGTTCATCGAATCGGTCACCTGCCGGCTGCCCCGGGACTGCTCTTCGGTGGCACTGACGATACTGTTGACCTGGTCCATCGCCTTCAGCGTACTGCTGCGGATCTTTTCCAGCGCAGCACTGGAGTCGTTGGAACGCTTGACCTCTTCGTAAACCTTCTCACTGCCATCTTTCATCGCCAGAATCGCTTCCTGGGTCCCATCCTGGAGATTGCTGATGATGGTACCGATTTCACGCGTCGAGATCGCGGTTCGTTCGGCGAGTTCACGGATCTCGTCGGCCACCACGGCAAAGCCCTTGCCGTGCTCGCCAGCCTGGGCAGCAATGATTGCAGCATTCAGGGCAAGCAGGCTGGTCTGATCCGCCACCTCGTCGATAACCACCAGGATCTTGCCGATCGCGCTCGACTTGTCACCCAGTTCCTTGATCGCATCGCTGGCACGATCAACGGTTTTTTGGATCGACTCGATACCCTTGATGGTTTCATCGACTGTCTGCATGCCGCGCTGGGCATCTTCGGCAGCCTCACTGGCGAATTTACTGGTCTGCGCTGCGTTATGTTCGATCTCCTTGATCGACGCGTCCATTTCGAGCATCGAGGAGACGGTCTCTTCCGTTGACGACGAGAGAATCCCGACATTTTCCGAAACTTCCTGGCTGGACACCGACATCTCGTTAATCGAACTGGAGACTTCGTCAACCGTTGAAAAAAGCTTCTCCATCTGGCCGGCAATCTCTTCGATGGTCGCTCCCAGTTGCAGGGTTGCCGAGGAACTTTCTTCCACAGACGTCACCAGGTTGCCGGTACTCTCAGCGATCCCTCCGGCAGCCTCGTCGATCCCCTCGATCCCCTTGGCGGATTCTTCCAGGGCCTGCGACTGGCTCACGGCGCCTTCCATGACTTCGTGTGAGGCGCCGCGAATCTGTTCGTTCGCCCTGCCCAGGTCTTCGGTCACGGCGCGGATCCGGCCAACCATTTCCCTCTGCCTGGCCAGGAACGCATTGAAACATTCGGAAAGTTCACCGACCTCATCGGAGGTGCGGACTTCCAGCTCCCGGGTCAGATCACCACTGCCGGTTGAGATTTCCCTCAGGGTGGCGACCACTTCCCTCAGCGGGCGCACGATACCTGTTGAGGCGAATAGACCGATCATGCCTGAGACACTGACCATGATCAGTGCTGTCACGATAATGGTATGCAACAGTTTCGACTTGGCGTTGTCCAGCGCGGAGATATCCTGGGCGATCAGCACGCCGCGATTCTTGCCGGCAATCGAATTATAGGTGATGAGGTTCTTTTTGCCGCTGATCTGCTTGACATAGTTGCTCGAAGCGAGCAGGGTCGACAAATCAACCTCGGTCAACTCGGGCGATGTCGCCGCGAAGATGCCACGTTCATCGAAGAAGGCGACCTCCGTACGGCTCAATGCCTTCAGCTGGGCAGCCAGGTCTTCGTCAAAATAGGTGACGGCGACCAGGTGGCCGATCGGTTCACCGTACATACTGATCGGCGCCGCCGAAGTTGTCGCCATGCGGCCGTCAAACAAGCCGTTCTCTGCGTAATCCTCGCCTTTCAGACTGGCTTCGATCACCGAATGTTCGATCCCGGACGTCGACGGAATCTCCTGGTTGCCATTCATAAACATGCGAATAATCTGCTTGCCATCCTTGTCAAGGATCTGGAGTTGGTCAAAAGTCAGGGTCTCGAGACTGGACAGGAAACTGGTCAATTGCGAGACATCGCTGCTCAGGCCAGCCGAGTAGACAGCATTGACCAGAAAGGGATTGCCTGACAGCAAAGCCACCCTCTCCAGGTCGTCGGATGACACCCGGGAGGTGGTCTTTTCGATAAAATTGACGGAGTCCTGTGAGCGTACCTGCACTTGCAGTTCGAGTTCACTGGCAACCATGCCGCCGACGACCCAGAGCGCGATGACCAGGGGGATGACGCTGATCGAAATCAGCGCCAGGAGGATTTTGGACCTCAACTTCATGAAATGATGACCCGTCCTCAGGGGTTGCAAGAATGATTAAACTCAGCCATCAGTCATATTACAGACCGTCCTGCAAACCCAAAACGGCTGGATGACTTATCTGCAATTATCTGCAAAATTAACATCTTAAAATACATCAGCAGAGACGCTCAGGCAACTCTAATCCCGCTTGCGGCAAAAGCTCAATGCAGGCCGGGTGGTTGTTGCTACCACCTGGCAAAGAAATGTCCGGTTACAGACAACGGATGCTATTGCCGAAATCAGTCGATTCAGTTAATCTGGGAATTCAGATACGGAGCACGATGAAGGAGGCGAAACATGTCAGAAACCCTGGAGTCCCTGCTCAGCAAGGGCGATCTTGCCCTGCAGACAGACGATACACTGGTCGCCCTGTTACAGTTTGAGATGGCGCACTCTATGGACCCGAGGCCAGCCGTCAAAGCCAAGCTGGCCTACTGCCTGGCCAGGGAACGCCAGCAATACCAGCAGGCCATGACCCTCTGTCGCGAAGCGCTCGCGGCAGAGCCGAACAATCCCGACCACTATTACCAGCTCAGCCGGGTCTACCTGGCTGCCGG